>CAIYSH010000234.1 GCA_903928755.1 uncultured Alphaproteobacteria bacterium
TAGAGAATGCCCGCGCTTTCGGACGTCTCGGTAATCGGCGCACCGAGTGCGACCAGCTGTTCCACGACGCTCGAGGTGCGGCCGCCTGCGTCGACGAGAACGTCGCACAGGAGTTCCTCGCCATTTTCCAGACGAACGCCCTTCACGAAAATCGGGGTCCCGGCCTTGGTCAGTATATTGCTGACAAAGCACTCCGAGCGGATGACCACCCCGGGCAGTTTCTCTACATAGCGGCGGATCACCAGTTCCAGGGTCGTTCGTCGGCTTGTCAGGATGACGAGATCGGAATCGACCGGCTCCGGCTTGTAGGTCCGGCGGTGGATATCGGTGAGCATGCCCTCCAGGCCCAATTCGCGGCAGCCCGCAGCCAGCAGATCCGCCAGGAGCGCAGGGTGTTCATCACGGATGATCAGGCGAAGGCGCGCCAGGAAGGCGTGGCTGTGGCGGAGGTGGCCGACACCGCGCCGCGACCAGTCTGCAAAGGCCTGATTCGGGTCATCTGTGGGGGGAGGCGGATCGCGCTCCAGCAGGGTTACCTGACGGCCCGTGGGGGCCAGGGCCAGGGCTGCGCAAAGACCGGCAATACCAGCCCCTATGACCAGAACCTTTTCGCCCATGTCGGTCTCCAAGACTTACGGGCGTTTGTTTAGGGCAATTTGCAGCGCGTGGGAACCGGACATTGGCCACGGCAATGCTCTAAGCCCTTGAATGAGGTCCTTAATCCTGACCGCTGACAGGGTAGCCGATAGCTGGGCACCCTGACCACCAAGGCTGTTCGGGCCCTGTGACTTGGTCAGGTCCGGGGGGGTGTCTTGAGGGGGCCGATTCTGGCTTCGGCGATGGCCTGGTTGAGAGCTGCCATGTCTGCACCGGGGATCAGGGCGTCGCCGACGATGAAGGCGGGGGTCCCCTCGATATTCAGGGCACCTGCCAGACGCCGGGTATCTTCAATATGCTGGCGGACCGCTGGTGCCCCGCCTGCGACAGCAAGTTCTGCAGGATTCAGCCCCAGGCTGGCGAGATGCCGGGCAATGGCCGCTTCATCCAGCGCTTTGTCTGCCATGAAGGCGCGATAGATTTCCAGACCTTTGGTCTTGCCCTGAGCGGTCATGGACACCTGCGCTGCCAGATTGGAGGCTCCGCCGAAGATCGGGAAATTCTTGAAGACGAACCTGACGTCCGGGTTCTCCGCGATGAGCTTGAGAACTTCCGGGGCTGATACTTTGCAATAGCCACAGCGGAAGTCATAGAATTCGACAACCGTGATCCTTCCCTCTGGATTGGCGACAAAATCCCGAGGGTCGTTTTCCAGTTCCTTGCGATGGGTATCGAGCAAGGCTTTGGCCGAGCGTGATTTTTCAAGTTGGGCCCGGGTCTGCAGGATCTGCAGGGACTCTGCCACGGCCTCCGGATGCGCGCGCAGATAGGCGTGGACCTTTTCCCCAAAGGCCGCATCCGTAGATTTCTGACATCCTGAGAGGCTGATGGCGGCGGCGAGGATCAGGGACAGGCGAGCGAGCATGGGGGAAGTCCACGAGATTGAAGTGTGATTAGCAACAGTGTCCCGGGCTTAGGCCATATTCACAGACGCAGGAACTGGATATCACATGGACTCCTGCACTAGATAGGCTTGTCCCGGGTCCCGTCGCCGGTGACGTCTTTCAGGGTGCCCTTGTCGGGGTTGGACGCCAGAACGATATCGATCGAACGTCTCCATTCCGGAGAGCCCTTGGGCAGTTTGTCCCGCGCCCGCATGGCGAAGATCAGGGCCTGACGCTTGTCGCCTTCCTGGAAATTGTATTCCGCCGTGGCATAGCGCGCCAAACCATCAAGACCCCGACGGTCATAGGCCTCAGCCAGAAGGCGCCATGCGGCCGAATTTTCGGCGTCCTGGGCAAGAGACTTCTTGAGTTCTTCAATGCCTTCATCGACCTTGGCGTCAGAGGGCAGGGCAATCAGGGTCTGGCCCAGATTTACCCTCAGCAGGGGCGCATCCGGCTTCAGGGTGACAGATTTCCGCTGGGGTGTTTCAGCCTCGGCGGCTCGCCCGAATTCGAACAGGATCTGCCCCTTCAGTTCCCACAGATAGGGGTTGTCAGGCTGGTCGGCGAGCAGGCCATCCACCAGCTTCAAGGCCTTGTCCGGTTCCTTGAGCTGGTATTGGGCAATGGCGCAGGCGTACCGGGTCGGGTAATCCTGATCCTTGTCCGCGCACTTCACCACCGCGATGGTCGGATTTATGAAGCCCTCCAGCTTGGCCTTCATGATCGCGTGGCTCGCCTCCTGTTTCGACTCGAGGGGAACCTCATGGTGTGCGAGCTTTTCCGCGCGAACCCTGAGGGCTTCGATCCGGTCCGATGACAGGGGGTGGCTGCGGAAATAGGGATAGCGACGCGCTTCTTCAAAGACTTCCTGATAGCGGAAATTGTCAAAGAAATCGACGAGGCCCCGCCCCGAGAGCCCGGCGGTTTCCAGATAGGTAAGCCCGGCCTGGTCAGCCCGGCTTTCCTGCTCGCGACTATAGCCAAGGGCACCCAGGGTGCCGAAAAATCCGGCGTTTCCAGCCAGGACGGCTCCGGCCTCGACGTTACCGGCAAGGGCAGCAAGGACCCCCAGGCCCATGGTGAGAAGGAAGGGCTTCAGGCCTGCGGTCGACATGTCACCAGACCGGGCGGAATGTCCCCCTGCCAGGTGTCCGATTTCGTGGGCCATGACGCCCTGGAGCTGATTGGCGTCCTTTGATTCCAGGATGAGCCCTGTGTAGACGGCCATGGTTCCCGGACCGGCAAAGGCATTCAGATCCTTTGACCCGATCAGCAGGATATGAATGGCTTTGGCGTTCAGACCTGCGGCGGAATAGAGCGGTGCCGCATCTGCCTGCAGGATTTCCTCGATTTCGGTATCGCGGATCAGCGAAACCGGACCCGCCTGCGCCAGGGCTGGTTGTCCCTGAAAGGACAATCCCAGCATCTTGCTGGTCTCAATGCTGTCGCTCTCAACCAGCTCCTTCCCTTTCTCTGTTACCATGAAGCGGGTTGATACATTTACCGTATAA
>CAIYSH010000235.1 GCA_903928755.1 uncultured Alphaproteobacteria bacterium
GCCCAGGTCATCAAGGACACGGACTGGCTCAATTACGGCAATGACCTGGCGGCCAGCCGGTATTCCCCGCTCTCCCAGATCAATGCCGAAAACTTCAATACGCTTGAGGTGGCCTGGCGGTTCAACACCAATGCATTCGGGGCCACCCTCGACGCCTATTACAACTGCACGCCCCTGATCTCGAAGGGTCGACTGTTCGCCACGGCAGGAACGGGGCGCTATTGCGTCGCCCTGGACGGCGCGACAGGCCAGTTGCTCTGGAGCTATCGTCACGACGAAAAAGGCCGGGCAGGCTCGCGGGCCGGTTCAGGCTTCGGAGTCGCCTTCTGGACGGATGGCGAAAACGAGCGGGTGCTCTATGTGACCCGCAGCTATCAGTTGATCTCCCTGGATGCCAGAACCGGCCTTCCCGACCCGAAGTTCGGAGTCGATGGCGAGGTGGATCTGAGACGCGACTGGGATCAGGAGATCGATCCCAAGCGCAGTGTGGTCGGACTGCATGCGCCTCCCCTGGTGATCGGCAATACCCTCGTCGTTGGCACAGCCCCCACCGCGGCGGCCAAGGCCTATGTCCGCGGCTTCGACGCGATCACCGGCAAGCGGAAGTGGATCTTCCACACCATCCCCCTGAAGGGGGAGTTCGGCTACGACACCTGGAAGCCAGGTCAGGCCGAAACAGCCGGCAATACAGGCGTCTGGTCGCCCATGTCGGCTGACCCGGAACTGGGCCTGGTCTATCTGCCCGTCGAGACCCCGCCGACCGACCTTGTCGGCGTCACGCGGATCGGGGACACCCTGTTCTCGGAGGCCCTGGTCGCGGTTGATGCAGAAACCGGTCAACGGCGCTGGCACTACCAGACCATCCACCACGGCGTCTGGGATACAGACCTGCCAGCCGCCGCAATCCTCTGTGACATTCCGGTTGGCGGAAAGATCGTCAAGGCGTTGGCGCAGCCCAGCAAGCAGGGATTTCTCTATGTCCTTGACCGGGTCACCGGCAAACCGGTCTGGCCGATCCCCGAGCGCAAGGTTGCCAAGGGAGACGCCCCCGGGGAAGTCTATGCCGCGACCCAGCCCATTCCGTCCAGGCCACCGCCCTTCGAACGTCAGGGCGTCATGCCCGCAGACCTCATCGACTGGACACCGGAGATCAAGGCCCGGGCGCTTGAAATTGCCAGCCACTACAAGATGGGCCCGCTCTATACCCCGCCAGCATTTGTCACCAAGGGCAAGGATCCCTGGGGAACCCTCTACACGCCGGCCACACAGGGCGGAGCCAACTGGCCCGGCGGCTCGATCGACCCGGAAACCTCCACGGTCTATATCTACTCCAAGACCGCCCTCGAGGCGCTCAGCGTCTCGCTGAATGATGAAGGCAAGCTGGTCCAGAAGATCAACGGCGTTCCGCCGATTGCGGATGCTGACGGCGGAACCTTCGGTGGCACGGCTAGCCTGAAGGGTGGAGCCAGTGGCCGAGGCACACCCCAGCCTGGCGTCAAGGATGGCTTGAACGATCCCATCACGCCTGGCCTTCTATCAATCGGCGGACTTCCACTGCTGAAACCGCCCTATGGCCGCATTACCGCGATCGACCTGAAATCGGGAACGACAGCCTGGCAGGTCGCCAATGGCGAGACCCCGGACTTCATCCGCAACAATCCCCTGCTGAAGGGCATCAGCATCCCGCGGACAGGCCAGGGTGGCATATTGGGTGTCCTGACGACCAAGTCCCTGGTGATCTGCGGCGACTGCGGACTGTTCACCGATGAAAAGGGCCGTAAGGCCGGACGTCTCAGGGCCTATGACAAGGCGACGGGCCGCGAGGTCGGTGCCGTATTCATGGACAAGACCCAGACCGGTTCGCCCATGACCTACATGCTCGGGGGAAGGCAGTATATTGCCTTGGCAATAGGCGGATCGCACGGATCTGACCTGATTGCCTATGCCCTGCCCGATCGCAATGCGGCCCCGGCTTCGCGGCGTCAGGTCGATCCGCTATAGGCGCCGAGGCCTTCCTCCGACCAACGGGTGATGCGATTACAAAACGAGGCGGACGCGACTGCCCGATGACGTCGGGTGGGTTCGACAATCTGCTGCGCCGCGCCTCCTGGGCAGCCGCAGTTGCAGTCGTCATGGGCCTGGGCCCGGCAACCGGGGCGGCAGGACAGGCAGTTGTCGGCCCGGAGCCGTCGAAGGCGACGACGACCTGTCCGCCGCGGAACTACAGATGGCAGGAAGACTGCCGCAACCTTGCCGGTCGCGAGCTCACGGGGATCGACGCCCTGCGTTACCATCCCCTGACGGACGGCGGCGATGTGTGGCTGACCCTTGGCGGGGAGGCCCGGGTCAGGATGGATCTCCTGCACGATGTAGACTTCGGAATTGCCGATGGTCCGGCCTATACCCAGTTCGCCGGGCGTCTGATTGGGAACGCCGATCTTCGCACCAGCGCCGGGCCACGGCTCTTCCTGCAGATGGCGGTTGTTCAACAGACAGGGCGCCGCCCCGGTCCCAAGCCTCAGGATGAGAGCGCCATAGATGTGACCCAGGCCTTTGTCGACGCACCTTTCAGATTGGCAGGCGTTTCCGGGCTTGTGCGCCTGGGCCGGCAGGAGCTTGATCTGTCGGGGAACCGCCTTGTCACCTCCCGGGACGGTGCATCAATCCGCCGGGCCTTCGAAGGTGCCAAGCTGGATCTGAGCCTGCGGGGGGCCAAGCTGTCCGTGCTCAGTGCAAGGCCCATGGACCTGCGTGACGAGGCCTTTGCAGACAGGCCTGACAGGACAGAGCTGTTCAATGCCGTCTCGCTGGACCTTCCCCAGGACCTGTCGCCCGGCGGACAGGTCACACTCTACTATCTGGATCGCCAAAGGCAGGACGCACGCTGGCTGCGGGCGCAGGGCCAGGAGCGTCGATATTCGGTTGGGGCCCGCTATCTGGGTCATGTTGCAGACTGGCGCGTGGAGTCCCAGGCGACCTGGCAGACGGGTCGGTCTGCAGGTCACCCGGTCCGAGCCTATGGGGCATCCCTGTCCCTGGATCAGGAATTCGCACCCGACCGGCCCGTCGTGCTTGGCTTTGACCTTGTGTCCGCCAGCGGCGACAGAAGCCGCACAAGCGCGATTGAGACTTTCGATCCGGTCTATCCCAACAATTTCGGCCTGTCCGACGCGCCCCTGTTCTACCAGACCAACTACATTTTCGGCGGCGGGAGTGTCAGTACCCGCTGGGCGGGCGCGACATGGACTGCGGGCACCAATCTGTTGGTCCGTCACTCAACCACAGACGCCATCTATGCCAACAGTCGGCCAATCACCGGGACAAGCACCGGCTCCCGCCCGACCAGCCTGCTTTCCCAGGTCAGCGTCCGCCGCCCGTTCTCAGAGCGCTCGGAGGTCTATGCATCACTGGTGAGGGCCCAGGCGTTGGGCGGACTGCACTCGGCTGGGGGCCGTGACGCCATCTACAGTCGCGTCCAGATCACCACACGGTTTTAGGAAAGCCGTTCTGAATTTCGGCTACCCTTGTCTGCGTTCGAAGATAGAGTGACTTCTCCCCTTCCAACAACAAGGGCAATGGGGGGCAGCCCTAGCCCTGCCGTCCGGGACGGGCTCAAGTTTGCATTGGGGATTGAGGGTATGCGCCCGGGGGAACGAGCCACTTGAGTTCACGTAAATCGACGCGGTCAGTGACCATCAAGGAGGTCGCCAGCCAGTTGGGGGTCTCAGCCTCCACAATATCCCGGGCACTTGCCCGCCCCGAACTTCTCTCCACGGAGACCCGCGAACGCGTTCTCGAAGCCGTTGACCGACTTGGCTATCAGCCCAATCTGGTCGCGCGGGCCCTCAGGCTGCAGGAAACCCGGCTGATCTATGTCGTCATTCCAACGCTCAGTCCCTTCTTCCTCGAGGTCTTCCGCGGTGTCGAACGGGGCGCACGTGAGACAGGTTATGCCGCCCTGGTCGGCCATACCGGCCGCAATGTCCAAAGGGAGCAGCTGTTTCTGGATCAGGTGGCGAGCTATCGTGGCGATGGGGTCATCCTGGTGACCAGCTCCGATCCCGCTGCCCTGCTGGCGCGCCGGAAACGCATGCCACCGGTTGTCGCCGCCCTCGAGGAGATCGAAGGCCTGGCGGCCCCGGCCGTCAGGGTTGATCACCGCAAGGGTGCTGTTGACGCAACCAACCACCTTCTGGCCCTGGGTCACAGACGCGTTGCCTATATTGGCGGCCCGGAGGGACAGGTCATTGCAGGACACCGCCGGGAGGGCTTTCATCTCGCCATGAACCAGGCCGGACTGGATCCGGATGGCTATCCCTACCTCGCCGTCGACTATGCCGTAGAGCTGGGCGAACAGGCAATGGAATCCCTGCTGACCCTCCACCCTCCGCCGACCGCAGTCTTTGCCGGTAACGACGAAATCGCCATTGGTGCCATCCGGGCCATCAAGCGCGTGGGCCTGCAGGTGGGTCGGGACATTTCGGTCATCGGCTTTGACGATCAGCGGCTCGCAAGCCTTTACGAACCGCCCTTGACCACCATCCGCGTTCCAACAGAAGAGCTTGGGTATCGGGCGATCCTGATGATGGTCGATCAGCTTCAGGGCAGGTCCACCGAGGAGGACATTGTTCTCCCGACCTCGCTGGTCATTCGCAGCACCACAGGCGCGCCCAGAGCCTGACAGGACCCCAGCCTTGACAGCCATACCGGGGCTTTGCAAACCTTTGCAGACAATTATTGGGGAGCTTGATCTTGAAGCGTCATTCGCGGCATTTTTCGGGAACGGTCCGTACCGCTCTCTTCCTTTCGGTCGCGGCCCTTGCGGTCACGGCCTGCTCCCGTCAGTCCGCATCCGGGACCAGGCCGGTGGCGGCGGCGATGGCATCTGTCGCCGCAGAGGGAACCTCCGTGACCAGGCTGGACCCTGGCCTGGACACCGTCATTTCGCCCGGAACCGTTGTCGAGAAGGTCGCCGGGGATTTTCAGTTCGTTGAAGGCCCGCTGTGGCATAACGGGGAAGTCTGGTTCGCAGACCTCGTGGGCAACAAGCTCTATGCTGCGGCGTCTGACGGCAAGGCGCGGATCATCATCGACAAGTCCGGGGGACTGCAGGAGACGGCACCGGGCTCCTACCAGGGATCAAACGGCATGGCCGTCGACAAGGACGGCACCGTCCTCATGGCCCAGCACGGCCTGCGCCGGATTGCCCGCGTGGGACCCGACATGAAGGTCACCGCCGTGGTCGAGCGCAATAGTGACGGGGCGCACCTGAACAGCCCCAATGATATGGCATTCGCGCCAGATGGGGCCCTGTGGTTTACAGATCCACCACTGGGCCTGGTGGGACAGGAC
>CAIYSH010000236.1 GCA_903928755.1 uncultured Alphaproteobacteria bacterium
CCTCGGAGCGACGGCATCGAAGACCCCTACACCGCCGTCGTCACCGCCGGCCTCGACAAGGTCCGCCTCGTCATGCGCGGCGGCGCCGCCATCTACGGCGACAGCGAGGCGCTGCTCGCGATTGCGCCCGATCCGGCTGGCCCGGCCTTCGGCCTGCGCAAGGTCGCCCTCTACGCCACCTGTTTCGTGGACTACAACACCCCCGATACGGCGGTCGCCGCTGCCCGGGTTCTGGCCAGGCAGGGTGTCGAGGCCAAGTTGGTCTATCCGGAATGCTGCGGCATGCCACAGCTGGAATCCGGCGATCTCGGCGATGTGGCCGGCCGGGCCAGGCGGGTCGCGGCTGCCTTCGCCCCCTATATCGAGCAGGGCTATGAAGTTGCCGCCCTCACAGCTTCCTGCGGCCTGATGATGAAGTTCGAGTGGCCCCTGCTGCTGCCGGAGGATGAGTCGGTCCGCAAGCTGTCAGCGGCGACCCGTGACATCTGCGAGTATGTGGTCGACCTGTCGAAAACCGTCGGCCTGGCCCCCGGTCTGGCCCCGGTCGAGGGCGGGGTCACCGTGCACCATGCCTGTCACGCCCGCGCCCAGAACATGGGGGCGCGGTCGGCCGACATGCTGCGGCTGATCCCTGACACCAAGGTCGAGGTGGTGGAGCGGTGCTCAGGCCATGGCGGCACCTTCGGCGTCATGAAGGACACCTATCCCCTGGCCCTGAAGGTCGGCAAGCCGGTCGCCCGGCAGGTGGCCCAGAAAGGTTCTGCCGAGCTGTGCTCGGACTGCCCGCTGGCCTGCAAACACATCGGCCAGATGCTGACCGCCGAGACGGGCCCCAATCTTGCCCCCCGACAGTCCCATCCCATCGAAATCCTGGCCCGCGCTTATGGAGTTCTCTGACGTCATGCCTGCGACCCAACGCCTGATCACCCGTGAAGACCTGATGCCGGACGCCGAGTTCGCCAAGGTCCGCAAGGAACGTCGTGCTGCCCTCCTGCCCAGGAAGCGGGCCCGGCGCATCGACCTGGGGCCATTCTGTTCCTTTTACTTCGAATGCTTCGACACCATGCTTTTCCAGATCCAGGAAATGCTGCTGATCGAAAAGGGGGGTGAGCCCCAGATCGCTGACGAACTGGCCGCCTATAATCCCCTCATCCCCCAGGGACAGGAACTGGTGGCCACGGTCATGTTCGAGATCGAGGACGAGGTGCGCCGGGCCGTCATCCTGGCCAAGCTGGGCGGTGTCGAGGACCGGCTATTCCTGCAGGTTGGCGAGGACAGGATCCATGCCGTTCCGGAAGGCGATGTGGAACGCACCCGGGACGACGGAAAGACCTCGTCCGTCCATTTCCTGCACTTCCCCCTGACGGCAGACCACGTTGCGGTTTTCCGGACTCCCGGCGTGCAGGTGATGGTGGGGTGTGACCATGAGAGCTATGCCCACATGGCGGTCCTCAATCCGGCGACCCGGGCGGAGCTGGCACGCGACTTTGCGTAAAAAGTCGCTGCGCCTACGTGGACAAACCGATGCGAGCCGACGCATAGGAAAAGGGTGTCCACGCCGCCTGCAAACCGCCGCGCCGATATAGACTGGATCCGGGTCGCCGCATTTGGCCTCCTGATCGTTTACCATGTCGGGCTGGTCTATGCGCCCTGGGACTGGCACGTTCACAGTCAGCACACCTATGAGCCGCTGCGCTATGCCGCACTGGTCACCAACCCCTGGCGGCTGACCCTCCTGTTTTTCGTGTCTGGCGTCGCCCTGCGGTTCATGAGCCGACGGCGCACGCCGAACGAGGTTCTCAAGGCGCGACTGGCCCGGCTGGCACCGCCTTTCTTCTTTGGCGTCCTGGTTCTTGTGCCGCCCCAGGCTTGGATCGAGGCGGTGGACAAGGGGAGTTGGACCCGGAGCCTCTGGGCCTGGTGGCTTTCCGAATTCAGTCCGCAGGGTTTTGCCGACGGCATCCCGCTGAACCATATCTGGTTCGTGCTCTATATTTCCGTCTACAGTCTCATCCTTGTGGGGCTCATGGCCCTGCCCAGGGTTCAGGCCGGACTCGAGGCGACCTTCGTCTGGCTGTTCAGGGGCTGGAGGCTCTGGATCATACCGATCCTCTATCTGGCTGCAGCCCGCCAGCTGCTGTTTGGAATCTTCGGTCTTTCCAATCACCTGACCTCGGACTGGTACAATCACGCCGCATCATTCGGGGTTTTCCTGCTGGGATTCCAGCTTGCCCTGCGCGACGACGTCTGGGCTGACTTCGAAAGGCTCCGCTGGCCCTTCCTGGCCACCGCCCTTTGCGCCCTGCCAGCCCTGATCGTCCTGGAGGCTGACCCCAACGCCATGACCCTGCATGGCGGCCTGCTGAAGAACGTGACCTTTGCCATAGACCAATGGGCGACCATTGGCGCCATCCTCGGATTTGCCAGTGCCCATATCCGCAAGGCGGACGGGCCCCTTCTGCGCTATCTGACCGATGCGGTCTTTCCCTGCTATCTGGCTCATCAGACCCTGCTGGTGATCGCCGTCTGGGTCCTTAAACCCCTGCAGCTGCCCGTCGGGCTTGAAGCCCTTCTCTTCCTGGTCTTCACGCTTGGTGGCAGCCTGCTGGTCTATGAAATCGTCCGCCGGATCGGGCCGTTGAGACCCCTATGGGGGCTCAAGCCCTTTTCCGGGGCCAAAGGAGCGTCCTAGGCCGATGACCCGTTACCGGAGCCACAGAGCCCTTCTCCAGATCGGCATGTTCGCGCCGGTCTTTGCCTTCTGTGCCGTTGCCCTCGCAGTGCTGGCCTATCCCGGCTTCAATCATGCCCGCCAGTATCTGAGCGAGCTTGGCGGAGTCCACGCCCTGCACCCGGCGATTTTCAATACCGGTGTGATTGTCTCGGGCATTGGTGCGGCCCTTGGCGGCCTGGGTTTCGGTCTGGCCATGCTCGCCCTGGGCGGAGGCCGCCTGCCGGCCCTGGTCACATCCCTGTGCTTCGTCCTGGCGGGTATCGGCATGGTGATTGCCAGTCTGTTTCCCTGGCCCGATCCCCGGCATCTGGCCATCAATCTGGGACTTGGCATCCAGCTGGCCCCCCTTGCCATGCTGTGGGGCTTTCGATCGACACAGGGCCTTGGGGGGCTGCGGCGCTTCCTGGCCCTGGTGTTCATCGCCATGGCCGTTCTGACTGTCCTGACCAAACATCTGGTCTTCAAGGGCCTGGTCAATGACTTCAATGTCGGCTGGTGGGAGCGGGCCTTTGCCTTTGTCCTGGTCGGGTGGACCGGTGTCGCGGCCTATGTGCTGGAACGCCGGATCCTCGCCCTGGGGCACCAGTCTGGCGGCCAAGCCTGAGCTGCAGCCCAGGAAAGCGTGAAGGGCTCAAGCCCAACCTCTCGATTTTGTGATCGTTTTCGCCTTTCCGCCCATGAAGATGGCATCCAGGGGCAAGGGCGCCTCAATTCCGGTCGAACCCCCCGAATTTATTAATTTTTGTCTGACCGCACGACAGGGCTTGATTGTTTCCCTCGCAATGCAGCATAACGCTTTTGTGATCGGAAAGTGAACTCACCGGCGGGCGGAAATTGTGGACGCGTTAAGCAACCATAGAATTGGCGTGATGGACGAGGCCTTCAGTCAGGCCGAGCCGGAGACGCGCACCTGGATGCCAGGTCCGGCCCCTCTCGACATGCCGCGCCAGTCCTTTGAAACACCCCTTGAGGACTTTCGGCCGAATTCCAGCCCGGACAATATCGCCCTGCGGCGCGCGGTGATCTTTGCGTCCACCCTGGTCCTGGCATTCTTCGCCTTCCTGACACCGGCCCGGATCTATGCGGAAGACGGATTCAGCACCCTTGAAATCCTGGCCCTGGTCCTGTTCGGGGCCCTGACCATTCCCATCGCCTGCTGGTTCTGCAGTGCCATGGCGGGCTTTATCCTTCAGCGCGCTCGCGGAACCCATGACGACCTGGACTTCCGGCCCGTCGCCCGCAGGCCCCAGACCCGCACCGCCCTGCTCATGCCCCTCTATAACGAAGACGCGACCGCGGCCTTTGGTCGCCTGAGCCGCATTGAGCGGTCTCTGGCTTCCCTGGATGCCGCCAGCGCCTTTGACATCTTCGTCCTGTCGGACACGACCCGCGAAGATGCCGCGACTGCCGAGTGGACGGCTTTCCAGTCCTTCCGCGTGACCTCCCATTGCCGGGCCTTCTATCGCCGCCGGGACAAGAATACCGAACGCAAGGCGGGCAATGTTGCCGACTGGGTGCAGAAGCACGGTGCGGCCTATGAGACCATGGTGATCCTGGACGCTGACAGCACCATGTCGGGCGAGACCCTGATGCATCTGGTGGATGCCATGGAGCGCAAGCCCGGCATTGGTCTTATCCAGACGACCCCGTCCATTATTGCCGGCGAGACGCTCTATCAGCGCACCCAGCAGTTCGGTGTCCGGCTCTATGGCCGGGTCGCGGGTGCAGGCCTGGCCTGGTGGTCGGGGTCTGAGTCCAGCTACTGGGGTCACAACGCCATTGTCCGTGTCGCGGCATTTGCCCAGTCCTGCGGCCTGCCCGTCCTGCCGGGCCGCAAGCCTTTCGGCGGGCACGTCATGAGCCATGACGTGGTGGAGGCCTCTCTCCTGCGTCGCGCCGGCTGGGGCGTTCACCTGACGGCTGCCCTGGGCGGAACCTACGAAGAATCCCCGCCATCGCTTCAGGCCTTCATGTCCCGTGACCGTCGCTGGTGCCAGGGCAACATGCAGCACCTGCAATTGCTGACGGCACCGGGTCTGACGGCCATGAGCCGGCTGCAGATGGTGATCGGCGTCATGGCCTACTGGGCCTCGCCCCTCTGGTTCCTGTCCCTGCTCACAGCCCTGATGATCCAGTTCCAGACGGCACCCAAGCTCGAAGAAATTGCCACCCTGGCCGGTTGGCGGACCATCGTCCTGCCCCGCCATGATGGCTATGCGCTGATCTGGATGACGGTCCTGACCTGGCTGCTGCTGTTTGGTCCCAAGCTGCTGGGTTCGATCCTGGTCATGTCCCGCGAAAACGAGCGGGCGGCCTTCGGGGGATCGGCCTCGATCCTCAAGGGTGCCGCGCTGGAAATGTTCATGTCCATGGTCATGGCCCCGATCATGATGGTCAGCCATACCCGCATGCTCATCGAGATTTTCAGTGGCAAGGACTCCGGCTGGCGTCCTCAACAGCGCGAAGCTGACCGGATCACCTGGGCTGAGGCCTGTCGCTTCCACGCCTGGGAACTGCGCGCCGGCATGGTCTTCGCCGCGGCCCTGCTGGCCCG
>CAIYSH010000237.1 GCA_903928755.1 uncultured Alphaproteobacteria bacterium
CCAGAACCGCGACAACCAGAATGGCGAGGGCCAGCCTGAAGCCGGTCAGGCGATAGGTGGTCGTGCAAGCTGCCATGAACCTGGCATTCAGGAATGAATTCATCGAAATCCCAAAGCTCGATTCGGCGGAATGGCCTCGAAGGTGACTAGGCCAGGGCCTCGCACAATTGATGGTCATCTTCATTCCATGGGTGGAAATCAGCAGCGAACCATCTCAACCAGCCCGGCATCATGGCCAGCAGCACGCCGCCCGGACCTGTCAGGTATCGCAAGGTCCGCGTCCAGACACCGAAGCCGGACAGACCATCCTGGGCGAACAGGCTGTTCATGTTCAATGCAACAAGTTTCAGCAACTTCCAGGTAGCCTCCAGCATCACAGCAGTCCGGAAGGTCCAGCGGCGAAGGCGGCTCCAGTCCCGGCTGACGAACATGAAGGTGTCAAAGGCTACCCCCTTGTGCTCGATCTCCTCAACGGCATGCCAGCGCCACATGGCCTGCACCTCCGCCGGAGCGGCTTCCAGGTGGCGCGGGTCAGCCAGGAATTGATGCGCGAGGAGCGCGGTGCAGTGCTCCAGAGCCATGGTGGACCCCAACTGGGCGATAGGCGAGCGACGCCGTATCAGACTGTCCTCTCGCGACGTGCGGGCGTTGAGGTCTGCGGGATCATATCCACCCGCTTCCAGTTGGGCATTGAACGCGGCGTGCTCACGGGTGTGTGCCGCCTCCTGTCGCACGAAAGCAACGATCTGCGCCTGCAACTGACGAGGGACGCTGTCGTGAAAGTGCCTGACGCTATCGATGAAAAGCTTTTCACCGGCGGGAAATATTGCCGAATGCGCATTCAGGAAACTGGTCGCCACGGGATCGCCCGCCATATACCAGCGCTTGAGCCCTTGCTCCCGATCAAACAACCGGTCGCGAACGGTAATTGTCGGCGACCGCTTGGCTTTCACCTGATGTTCCAATGCCCGAACTCCCCGGTCGCAAATCCCACCACCCTGTCGGCTAGCAAATCTTTGATAAGGAAGTGTTTCTTCCTGGGGGGATGCTGCCACCTGCCCTGCATCATCAGATGGTAAACGGCACCATGGCCTCTTGACTGGAGATGTTACTGAACGTCGAGCCTGTCGGAAACGCGCAGCATCTGCTATCGCGACGAAGGCGGGTTCGTCGTCATGGTACCAGCATCCCGGTAAAGTGCCTGTTGCAGCTGCTCCAGCAGCAGGTTGTTAAGCCGCGCCACATCCGGCACGCCGACCACCTCGAACTTGCTGATCGTCTGGTCACCATCACTGTCGAGACCGGTGCCGGTCTGAATGCGCAGAGTGCCAGAGCCCCTGGTATCGACCCGGATTTGGATCGGGCCCATCTGCCTGAACAGTACACTGGAACTTTCGCGTTTTTTTCCGGCCGTCACGCGCAGTATGCGCCTGTCAGTCAGGCCGTAGATCGTTTGCCTTGCCTTGCCCAGCGCCCCGAAGGGTGCCCACAGCAGGCCAAGGCCCACAGCGACAAACGGCACTCCGAACAGCGGAAAAAGGATGGCGAAACCCCAGCCCATCGCATCAGGCGTGCGCTGATGTGGAATGAAAAAAGGCATCAGCCCCATCGCCTCCCAAAACAGGCAAAACGCGGTCCAGGGTATGCCAAACAGCCAGATCCAGAAGACCGAGAGCTGCTGTTGTGCGGGGCTGGCGCTCCACAACAGGCGCTCTGCAGGCAGCAACTCCCGGCGCAGGATTGCCTCAAGGTCCGGCGAAGGGCTCGGGGGTGCCAAGATCATGGTGCCAATAGGACACAGCCCGGTTAGGGAGCTGTTACTGACCCGCCAAACCTTGCGAGGTTACGGCCTGGCCCCACAAAACAGCCACGGCAGGCTCGGCATGGGCAAAAATCAGCCACTCAGCCTGTCCACCGTGGCCGCACCCAGATCTGTGGCAAGGAAAAGTGGCGGTGACGCAGTCCGACGAACTACCGTCCTGATCCATCCCAAGCCCTGAAATATTCCCCAAATTTCACAAGGACATAAATCCGGTCGTATTGATCTGTCCTAGGGTTTCCAGCATAAGACTAGGCCAATAGTGGGGCCTAAAGTGGGGCCAAAATCGACCCCTCCCCCTTTTCGGACCTTGGATCATGGCAAAGCGGACGCTCG
>CAIYSH010000238.1 GCA_903928755.1 uncultured Alphaproteobacteria bacterium
TCACCTTTGCCTTCAGAAAGGCGGAGAGTGACCAGTAGCCAAATCCGAGGCGACGCCGGACACGATTGAACAGGGTATTGGTCAGCAGCAGGGCGCGGTAGGCGTAGTCACCGACAAAGGCCAGCCAACGGGCATGCTGGACGACGCCATCGAACTCATCTCCGTGTGTCACCAGAAACCGGCGACCATCCGCGGTTTCATGAATGGCGTCACGCGCGACGATGACCCCACCGAAGTGAACGCCGATGAAGTCCCGCACCACCTCATCGTGATTACCCGGCACATAGACAACCTTCACACCCTTGCGGGCCATGCGCAGTATCTTCTGCACCACATCATTATGTGACTGTGGCCAGTACCAACCGGACTTCAGTTTCCAGCCGTCGATGATGTCGCCGACCAGATAAAGCGTATCGCATTCCACGTGGCGGATGAAATCCAGCAGCAGCTCTGCCTGGCATCCCCGTGTGCCAAGGTGAATGTCCGAAATGAAAACGGTCCTGTAATGTCGCGTTTCGAATTCCATCTTCAGATCCCCCACTGACCTGGAATGGGCATCCGCTAGGCTGATTGCGTGTCAGTGATGTGAAACCGGTGCCTGACCTGTCCAGATGACGGCAAAAGACCTATGTAACCAGCCATGGACGACGCAAAATCGCACGCGCGGGAGACGCCCAAGGCGATCCGGACCCGGGCCCGCATCCTCGAGGCCGCCACGGCCCTGTTTGCAAGGGTCGGCTATCATCGGGCTGACAATGCCATGATTGCCGAGGCTGCGGGTCTGACCCGGGGCGCGATGCTCTACCATTTTCCGACCCGCGAATCCCTGGTGGAGGCGGTCATCGGCCATATCGACACAGCACGGGCCAGGCTGTTCGAATCGGCCGCAGCCCACCCTCCGCAGACCGATGCGGCGGAACACGCCATCGATGCTTACTGGAGCCTGCTTCACGAGCCCCCCTTCATCGCCTTTTCAGAACTCGAGGCTGCCGCCCGGACTGATCCCATGCTGGCGTCTCAGCTGGCAGGTGCCCAGGCGGCCTTTGACCGCGCCCAGGTCGGCGAGCGGTTCAATGCCCTGGCGCAGGCGGGCACCGACCCGCGATTCCAGGCCAGCCGGGACCTGGGCCGGTTCCTGCTTGAGGGTCTGGCCAAGGGGGCCATGACCTATGACGAGACGGCGCGACGGGAGCGCCTGCTTCAGATCGTCAAACGCGCCGTCCGGGCCCTCAACCGAAAGGGCGGAGCCCAGGACCTCTGGCCTGACCCCTTCTAGCGCCGCGTCTCCGCCGCGATCCAGCGGTCCACCCTCTGCTCCAGCAGGGAAAGAGGCAGGGGCCCCGCCAGAAGTATGGCATCATGAAAACGACGGATGTCGAAGCGGCCACCCAGGGCAGCCCTGGCCTTCTCCCGAAGGGCGACAATCTTCATTTCCCCGATCTTGTAGGCCAGGGCCTGTCCCGGCCAGGAGACATAGCGGGCCAGTTCCACCTCTATGTTCAGGGGCGACAGCGCCGTATTTTCGGCAAAGCAGGCCCGGCCCTGGTCAAGCGTCCAGCCCTTCCAGTGAATGCCGGTGTCGGCAACCAGACGACAGGCCCGCCACATTTCATAACTGAGACGCCCGAAACGCTCATAGGCGTCCCGATAGATCCCCATCTCGCCGCCCAACTTTTCGCCATAGAGGCCCCACCCCTCGGTGAAGGCGGTGACGTCAGCATTCCGGCGGAAATTCGGGACGCCCTGCAGTTCCTGTCCCAGGGCGATCTGCAGGTGATGGCCGGGAACCGCCTCATGCAGGGTCAGGGCGGGCAGTTCGTAGAGCGGTCTCTGATCGAGCCTGGAGGTATTGACCATGTATCCGCCGGACACGCCCTGTTCGGGGTTGCCGCCGAAATAGCGGCCGGTCGTATAGGTCTCCTCGATGTCTGCAGGCACCGGTCGCACGCCGTAGGACAGGCGGGGCAAGGTGGCAAACCAGGCAGGCAGTTCATTGTCGATCCGCTTGGCGATCCTCGAGGCCTTCTCAAGCAGGTCCTCCCGGGACGGGGCATAGAACCGCGGATCACTGCGCAGATAGGTCTGGAAGCCTCTGAAATCGCCCTTGAAGCCGGTTTCGGCAATGACGCCGTCCATCTCCCTCCGGATACGGGCGACCTCTGCGAGGCCAATCTGGTGGATCTGGTCTGGCGTCAGCGTGGTCGTCGTATGGTCCGCCACCAACCATCTGTAATAGGCCTCGCCCTGGGGAACATTCCGGATGCCCAGGGACTTGCGCCCGGCAGGCAGGTATTCATTTTCCAGGAAGGCGACGAAGGCCCGCTGGGCCGGACGGACCTGATCCTTGATCACCGCCATGGCTTCTCGACGAAGCCCCTCGGGATCGGCGATCCCCGCCGGCAGCCGGACCAGCGGCGTCAGCAGGGGATCGCTCTCAACGGCCGCCGACGCCTGGGCCCTGGCCCGCTCCAGGACCTGCTGGTTTGTGGACTCGGGCTGGGTGAAGCCTGAAGCCATCCCGCGTCGGGCATTGGCCATGTTGTCCTCGTAGAACCTGGGCAGGGCACGAAGTCGGGAAATCCAGGCCCTTGCCTCGGCCGTGGTGCGGACAGGCGTGGTGGTCGCCACATAATTCAGCGTCTGATGAAACCCGCCGTCGGAATTGAACGGCATGCGGGCCTCGTCAAAGGACAGGCTCGAAAGCCGGCGATCCAGGGTCCAGGTCAGGAAATCCCGATTCAGGCGCGCCGCGTCAGACAGGCCTTTCACGGGAATTGCTGCCAGCTTCGACCTCAACAGGCCAAGGGCAACAGACCGGGCCCGGTCTGCAGCAGGGGTCACATCGGGGAGACGACCAAGGGCCGACAGATCACCCTGCTGGCCGGCGGCGAATGGATCATCCCGAAGGCTGTAGGCTTCGTAGTCGGCAACCACCCGGTTGACGGCCCTGTCATCGGCAAGGGCCGGGGCGGCGACGACAAGCCAGAGCAGTGCAAACAGGGCCGTGCGCATTTGAAGTCCTCTCCTATTCCATATCAGGCTAACGGACCTTGCTCCCTGCGTCGAACCCGGGTCATTCTTGGAGACTGAAATTTTGAGGCCCGACCATGAGTTTCCTGACCCGCCGTAAGGCCATTGCACCGCATGTCCATGAAGACGGCCAGCATCGCCTGAAGGCGACATTGAGCTGGCCCCACCTGGTGGCCCTGGGCGTAGGCGCCATCATCGGCACGGGTATCTACACCCTGACAGGTGTCGCCGCGGGCCTGGCCGGGCCGGCCGTGATCCTGTCCTTTGCTGTGGCCGGTGCCGTCTGCGCCTGCGCCGCCCTCTGCTATGCCGAGATGGCCAGCGTCATGCCACAGTCGGGCAGTGCCTATGCCTATTCCTATGCGACCCTTGGCGAGATGATCGCCTGGATCGTCGGCTGGAGCCTGATCCTGGAATACACCCTGGTCTGCAGCGCCGTGTCGGTTGGCTGGGCAGGTTATGCAGGCGGCCTCATCGAGCAGGCACACTGGGCGATCCCCAAGGCCCTGCTGGCCGGGCCGGAGGCCGGGGGCATGGTCAATCTGCCCGCTGTCTTCATTTCACTTGTGGTGACCGGCATGCTGCTGGTCGGCACGAAAGAGAGCGCGACCGTCAATTTCGTCCTTGTCTGCGTCAAGCTGGTCGCCCTGGCCGGATTTGTCGCCCTGACCCTGCCGCACTTCGACGCCAGCCACTTCCAGCCCTTCGCGCCCTTTGGCTTCGGGGCCCATGAGGTCGAAGGCAAAAAGTACGGCATGATGGGGGCCGCGGCGATCATCTTCTTCGCGTTTTATGGTTTCGACGCCATATCGACCGCGGCGGAAGAGGCGAAAAATCCCAGCCGGGACCTGACCATCGGCATTGTCGGCTCCATGGTTCTCTGCACCATCATCTACATGGTGGTGGCGGCCTGCGCCCTGGGGACCTCACCCTATGACGTCTTCTCCAAAAGCCCTGAGCCCCTGGCCTTTGTCCTGCGGGAACTGGGTCAGCCGGGACCAGCCGCCATCATCGCCGGTGCCGCAGTCGTCGCCATGCCGACCGTCATCATGGTCTTCATGTTCGGTCAGAGCCGGGTGTTTTTCGCCATGGCCCGGGACGGCCTCCTGCCCCGCTGGCTGGCAGCGGTAAACCCGCGCGGCGTGCCAGCCCGGGTCACCGTCCTGACCGGCGTCATTTCAGCCGTGATCGGCGGGATCATGCCCCTGTCGGAGATCGCCGCCCTGGCCAATGCGGGAACCCTGGCCGCCTTCATCGCCACCATCGCCGCGGTAATGGTCCTGCGCCGCGCAAGCCCGCCAGTCGCACGCACCTTCTCAACGCCCTGGATCTGGTTTGTCGGACCCGCCGGAATCGCCGGGTGCCTCTACCTGTTCTCCAGCCTGGCGGCGAAGACCATCACATTTTTCCTGATCTGGAACCTGATCGGGATCGCGGTCTACCTGCTGTACGGGCGCAACCGCAGCCGCCTGGCCGACAGCTAGGCGGCCGAGGTTTCCGGGCCAGCCAGGCCCAGCCGCTCGGACTGGAACCCACGGTCGCGGATGCCTTGCCACCAGGCACGGTTTTCCACATACCAGCGCACGGTATCTTCCAGACCTTCGGCCAGGGGGGTTCTGGGCTCCCAGCCCAGTTCGTCCTTCAGCTTCGTGGCGTCGATGGAATAGCGGAAGTCGTGGCCCGGGCGATCAGCCACGAAGGTGATGCGCTCGGCATGGGGCACATTGGCCGGCGCCAGCCTGTCCAGGTGAGTGCAGAGAATCTGGATGACCTCGAGATTGCGCAGGTTGGAGTCGCCGCCCACGCAGTAGGTCTCGCCCAGACGTCCCTTCTGCAGGACCGTCAGCAGGGCGTCGGCATGGTCGTCCACATGCAGCCAGTCGCGGACCTGACGGCCGTCGCCATAGACCGGGATGGTCTTGCCCTCCAGGGCCCTCAGGACCACGGTCGGGATCAGTTTTTCCGGGAACTGATAGGGTCCGTAATTGTTGGCGCAGTTGGTCACGACCACCGGCAGGCCGAAGGTGCGGTGCCAGGCCCGCACCAGATGATCCGCCCCGGCCTTTGAGGCCGAATAGGGCGAGTTCGGGTCATACGGCGTCTCTTCGGTAAAGGCCCCGTCTTCGCCCAGGGCCCCGAAGACCTCGTCGGTCGAGACGTGGTGGAAGCGGAACTTGGCCTTGCGGTCCGCTGGCAGGGCGTTCCAGTAGGCCCGGGCAACTTCAAGCAGGACGGCCGTGCCCATGACGTTTGAGCGCACGAAATCCAGCGGACCGTCAATGGCGCGGTCGTTATGGCTCTCGGCCGCCAGGTGCATGATGGCGTCCGGTTGGTGGCGTTCGAAAATCGCCGCCACTGCGGCCTGATCACAGATATCAGCCTGCTCGAAGACATAGCGGTCGCTGACGGCGGCCTCGGCGACATTCTCGAGATTGGCCGAGTAGGACAGGACATCAAGATTGACCACATGGTGGCCATCAGCCACGGCGCGGCGAACGACGGCTGACCCTATGAAGCCGGCGCCGCCGGTGACAATGAGTTTCATTTCGGTTCCAAAAACCTTCCGATGGGCGGTGGGCCGACCCGGTATCCTGCCTGCCTCCTATCAGGAGATCGTCCCCGCTGAAATATCCGCAGGGCATGCCATGCAGGCCTTTTTCGCAAAACACAGCCTTGAGGCGGGGGTGCGGCTTGCCTAAAGTCGATCCAGACCTGTCCCGACGCGCATTTTCGCGCCGGCAGCATCGCCTTCAGGATTCATCGAAGGCGGTCGGCGGGGGCGCGCATTGGCGCCGCTGGGGAATGGCGTGGAATCAAAGAGAAGTCCGGCTTCGGAGAGAACCTCGGGTCCGCCTGCAGGGGCACAGGGTGGACGACCGGGTGGTCCGGGCCGTCGGCCTGGCATGCCTGACCTGACCTCAGGCCCGATCGGGCCGACCCTTGTCGCCTTTGCCCTGCCGGTTCTGGGCACCAATATCCTCCAGTCGCTGAACGGAACGGCCAACGCCATATGGGTCAGTCATGCCCTTGGCGCGGCTGCCCTGACCGCAACCACCAATGCCAACACCATCTTCTTCCTGATGCTGGGATCGGTCTTCGGCATCACCATGGCGGCCAATCTGCTGATCGGTCAGGCCATTGGTGCCGGTGATCGCCATCTGGCCAAGCGTGTGGTGGGAACAGCCATCGTCTTCTTTGCCCTGGTGTCCATGCTGGTGGGCTTTGTGGGCTATACCTTCACGCCCGCCATCCTGACCGCCATGCAGACCCCGCCGGATGCCAAGGCCGACGCGATCATCTATCTGCGCGTCATCTTCATGGCGATTCCGTTCATGTACTTCTTCTCCTTCGTCCAGATGGGGCAGAGGGGGTCCGGGGATTCAAAGACACCCTTCTATTTTTCCCTGTTCGCCGTCGCTCTCGAAGTCTGTCTGAACCCCATGCTGATCATGGGTCTTGGTCCTTTCCCGAAGATGGGCATTGCCGGATCGGCCACCGCCACCCTCGTCAGTCAAACCCTGACCCTGGGCCTGATCATTGCCTGGCTCTACCGGACAGACTCAATCCTGGTACTCAAGCGCTCGGAATGGCATCTGCTGAAGCCTGACCTGGCCATCATGAAGAGCCTGGTGACCAAGGGCCTGCCCATGGGCATGCAGATGTTCGTCATTTCGGGGGCTTCGGTCATCATGACGCGCTTCGTCAATGGTTACGGCTCCCAGACCGCGGCCGCCTATGGTGCCGCAATCCAGTTGTGGACCTACGTCCAGATGCCCGCCATGGCCCTGGGCATGGCGGTTTCGTCCATGGCCGCCCAGAATGTCGGGGCTGGAAAGATGGATCGGGTGGACAAGGTGGCCGGTATCGGCATTTCCTATGCCGCCCTGCTGAGTGGCATTCCGATCCTGATCATATATGCCATCGAGCCCATTGTCCTGCGGCTGTTCCTGCCTGCCGGCAGCACGTCGATCCCGATCGCCATCCACATCAATTCCTTCGTGCTCTGGGGTTTCATCCCGTTTGGCATGAGCTTCATCCTGTCGGGCATTGTCCGGGCGACGGGTTCGGTGGTTCCGCCCCTGATCTTCATGGTGATCTCGCTCTGGATCATCCGCATCCCCTTCGCCCTCTCCCTGCAGCCCATGCTGGGTGCCGATGCCATCTGGTGGAGCTTCCCCCTGGGTTCAATAGCATCCCTGATCATGGCGGCGGGCTGGTTCAAGTGGGGACCCTGGCGCAAATCCCGCCTGCTTGAGACCATCCCGAGGGGTGATGCGCCCGACACCGGACATGGCGTGCCGGGAGGCGTCGAGGAAACCGAGGTCGCCGAGGCGGCCCGCTGACCGGTCTGCAGGCGGCATCCTGTCATGAGGCCGGTCCGTCTGGCCTTCCGTGTGGTCGGTGCGACGGCCGGGGATGCGGCTGAGGTCGTCAGGTATGGTCGCCGGTCAGGCTCTCAATGACCGGGGCCTCGGCGTTCCGGGCGTCCCGCGCTTCAAGGTCTGCGCGGATGCCTGCATGCCTCTCTGAATCCAGTTTCCAGCCCAGGAAGCTTGCGCCGCCAATCATGACGAAGAAGATTGGTCCGATTGTGAAGGCAAGTTCCAGACCGCGGATCGCTTCGGGAGTGTTTATGGCACCCTCCGCCGGATTGAAGCCGACAGCCGCCAGGACGGAATAAGTGATCACGCCTGCCATGGCCGAGGCGAGCTTGGCCATGAGACTGGTGAAGGCATAGATCAGGGTTATCCGCTCCCTCCCCTGCTCCAGGCGGATCTCATCCCCGAAATCAGCGGTCATCGCCCGGGTCATCATGGTGAAGGCGGCGGCCATGAATCCACACCAGACCATGGTCGGCATGGCGAGAAGGAATTTGCCATTGGGCACCATAAGAACGGTGCACAGGCCGACGGAATAGGCCATCGCCGCCAGGAACAGGGTCCTGTGCTTGCTGATGCGCATGGCCAGAGCCGCGGCGGCCGGAGCGCCAAGTGCGCCGGAGATCACATAGACCCCGAGCAACAGGGATCCCTGACCAACCGAAAAGCCCAGGGCATGGGTGAAGAAGAAGACGTAGAGCGCACTCATCCAGCCTGGCCCAAGCACAAGGGCGGCCTCGCCGATCAGAAGGCGCAGGAAGGAAGGATTTTTGACAAGGCTCCAATAGTCGGCCCATGGCACTGCCTGCTTGCGTCTGATTTCCGGTGCGATGGGCTCGGGCGTAAAGAACACGACAATGGCGACGGCGACCGGCAGGGCCAGAATTGCGAACCAGCCGATCATCTGAACGGCCTGGGCATTGGACTGCCCCAGTCGCTCTGAAATCGTCGGAATCGCCAGGACCATCAGTGACCCGAGAATACTTATCGGGGTCATGAGTCCGAAAACCCGCGATCGCTCATGATATTGGGTGATGAGGGTCGCGCTCCATGCGAGGTGAGCAAGCGTGACCATGGAATTGCCGAGATAGTAGACGAAAAGCCAGGTCACCAGATATCCACCGCCAATGCCCGGCGGAGCCATGAACAGCTTGTAGATACCCAGCATCAGAAGTGGGAGGCCGGCTACAAACCAGAGCCGGTATCGTCCCCATCTGGTAACAAACCTGTCCATCAGCAGGCCCAGGACGACGTCGATCCCGAAATCCAGCATCCGGACCGTAAACCAGGCACCGGCGATCACCATCAGGGGAATCTGCAGGTGGCTGGCGAGATAGGGTTGCAGGAAAATCGCAAACCCGATCACAATCCCGCCCAGAGGGAGGCCGGTGGCCGAAAAGGCGAGGATGGCTGGAAGTGTAAGCCTGCCTTCAGGCGACGGATTAGCCGGGGCCCTTAGCCTCGTCAGCAAGACCATGTTCCTCTCCCGCCTGGCCAATATCCGGCGGCACCATGCGCCGGTCTGGCCAAATCCTTATGCAGGGCAGCCTGCACCGCCTCGGATCGGGGACGCAATCACCTTGTTTGGGGAACGTCGAGGCGTAAGCCAAAAACCACGCCTAGCGGCTCGGTTCCACCAAAGCCGAATAGACAAGGGTCCGCAGTTCCCGCCGTATGGGATAGGTGCCCGATCCCATCAACTGGGTCATGAAGACCACTGCAATGTCCTCGACCGGATCAATCCAGAATGCCGTGGAGGCGGCACCACCCCAATAGTATTCACCGGGGCTGGACGGCAGCATGGCCTTGACGGGATCGACCGTCACGGCAAAGCCCAGTCCAAAACCGACACCGGCATTGGTGGCCTCGGAAAACAGCGACCGGGACAGATTTGTCAGGTCCTGACCATCTGGCAAATGGTTCGAGGCCATCAGGGCCAGGGTCCTGGGTGCCACCAGGCGATGGCCGTTGAGCTGCCCACGGTTCACAAGCATCCGGCAGAATTTCATGTAGTCATCGGCCGTCGAGACCAGACCCCCACCCCCGGAATGGAAGACCGGGGTCTTGTGATAGGCGCTGGTTTCGGGGTCATCCTGCAGGTCCAGGCCGCCGGCGGTGGTGGGCGTGTAGCAGGCCGCGAACCGGTCTTTCTGGTCGGGCCGGACCGAGAACCCGGTCTCTGTCATGCCAAGGGGCCCGAAGATCCGGTTCTGCAGGAAAGTCTCGAACGCCATGCCTGAAATGCGCTGGACCAGGACGCCGAGGACGTCGGTGGCCACAGAGTAGTTCCAAGCATCCCCGGGCGAGAATTCGAGCGGCAGGCGAGCCAGATCATTGACGAAGCCATCCATGTCCGACGGCCCGTTCATGTCGGCCACCTTCATCTTTCGGTAGGCGGCGTCCACATTGGTCCGCACCTGAAAGCCATAGGTCAGGCCCGAGGTGTGCCGCAGGAGATCGATCATCTGCATGGGCCGCGTGACCGGCGTTGTCATGTAAGGGCCAAGACCGGCACTGTAGACCGCCAGATCCTTCCACTCGGGAATGAACCGGGCAACCGGATCCTCCAGGGCCACAAGGCCTTCCTCGACCAGCATCATGAAGGCCAGGCTCGTGATCGGCTTGGTCATGGAATAGATGCGGAAAAGGGTGTCTCGGCTCGCCGGTTTGTTCCGTGCAATGTCGGCATGGCCCAGCACGGCCTCGTGCACCAGTTCGCCCTTCCGCAGGATCTGGATCTGGGCACATGGAAGTCGGCCCGGGTCCACATATTTCGCCGCGAGAAAGGCGTCGAGCTTCTTCAGGCGTTCGGTAGAGAAGCCCAGGGATTCAGCTTTGGACATGGCGGATTTCCTCACTTTTCCGGAATCGATGGGCGCAGCCCTTCTTTCCGTTGCGGACTTCGAACAAGCGTTTGATAGTGACGTCAGACTGACGTTAAGGGCCGCAGGGATTGGCGGCCAGACTCTTTTTCAAAGCAAGCTGCGAAACAGCGGCGACCTAGGGAGGCCTGACCATGGCTTGGGATTTTGAGACTGATCCGGAATTCCAGAAGAAGCTGGACTGGATTGAAGACTTCATGCGCGAAGAGGTCGAGCCTCTGAGCCATCTGGGCATGGCGGCGCACGGCCCCCTGGGGCGTGAGAAATTCATCAAGCCCCTGCAGCAGAAGGTCAGGGACCAGGGCTTGTGGGCCTGTCACCTGGGTCCGGAACTGGGCGGCCAGGGCTATGGCCAGCTGAAGCTGGGACTGATGAACGAAAAGCTCGGCCGCAATGGCCTGGCCCCGACCATTTTCGGCTGCCAGGCACCGGACACCGGCAATGCCGAAATCATCGCCCACTACGGAACCGAAAAGCAGAAGGAACAGTATCTCTGGCCGCTGCTGAATGGTGAAATCCGCTCGGCCTTCTCCATGTCGGAGCCGACCGGGGGATCTGATCCCCTGACCTTCAAGACCCGCGCCGTGCTGGACGGCAACGAGTGGGTCATCAATGGCGAGAAGTGGTATTCCACCAATGCCAGGTGGGCCAAGGTTCTGGTGGTCTATGCCATTACCGATCCGGACGCCAAGGACCCCTACCGCAGGACCTCGATCTTCCTGGTGCCCACAGATACCCCAGGCGTACGGATCATCCGCAATGTGGCGGTCGGCGGCGGCGGCGAGATCGGCGGCGGCAGCGAAGGCTATGTCGAATACAAGGACGTCCGCGTTCCCTATGACGCCCTGCTCGGCGAACGTGGTGCGGCCTTTGTCATCGCCCAGGTCCGCCTTGGCGGCGGACGGGTCCATCATGCCATGCGCACGGTCGGGGCCTGCAAGCACGCCCTGGACCTGATGTGTCAGCGCGCTGTCTCGCGCAATACCCGGGACGGCAAGCTTTCCGACCTGCAGATGGTCCAGGCAGACATTGCCGACAGCTGGATCGCCCTGGAGAGTTTCCGTCTCCTGGTGCTGCGCACAGCCTGGCTGATCGACAAGCACAAGGACTACAACATGGTCCGCAAGGACATCGCCGCCATCAAGGTGATGATGCCCAAGGTCTATGGCGACATCGCCACCAAGGCCGCCCACCTGCACGGTGCTTTGGGCGTCTCCAATGAAATGCCCTTCATGCACATGGTGACCAGTTCCCTGGTCATGGGCATAGCGGACGGACCGACCGAAGTTCACAAGGTCACCCTGGCCAAGCAGGTCCTCAAGGACTACCGCCCGGACAACGACCTCTTCCCGAACTACCACATCCCGAAACTGCAGGAAGCTGCGAAGGAGAAATTCGCCGATGAGCTGGCAGAAATGAAGGCGGAATATGCCAGAATGTCCGCCAGGGATGGCGAAAAACTCGGCGCATAGGCCTGTCCGGCTTTCGACGACTGACCCTGGAAACATGACCAGGACCGGGGACGGCTTCCAGCAGGCCGTCCCTTCACTTTTTGATCCCTGTATCCCGAGCTGCAAAGAATGACCGAAGCATCCCCGACCTGGCCCGTCATGACGGTCGCCGAAGCCCACGACATCCTGACCGCCCCCGGCTCACGGTTCGAGATGGAGGAAAGGATGATCCGGGGCGTGCTGACCCGGACCTGGAAGCATGCGCCACCGACCCTGCGGGACATCTTCCTCAATGGACAGACCTTTCCTGAACGGGAATTCCTGGTCTACGAGGACGATCGCGCCACCTATGCAGCCTATGGCAGGGCCACCCTGAAACTGGCGCACCAACTGCTGGCAGACGGGGTAGGAAAGGGCGATCGCATTGCTGTCATCATGCGCAACCTGCCTGAATGGCCCGTGGCATTCTGGGCAGGCATATTGGTGGGAGCGATTGTCACCCCCCTGAATGCCTGGTGGACAGGGCCGGAGCTGGAATACGGCCTGGCCGATTCCGGAACGAAGATCGCGATTGTCGACGACGAACGCCTGGAACGTATTACCGAGTCCCTGGACGCCCTGCCGGATCTGGAAAAAATCTATGTGACACGGTTCGCTGGCGCGCCCCTCCATCCCCGCGCCAGCCTGCTGGAAAGCGTGATCGGCAGCGTCAATGACTGGAGCCGTTTGCCAGACCTTCCCCTGCCCGATGTGGAGATCGAGCCAGAAGACGACGCAACCATCCTCTACACCTCCGGAACCACCGGAAAGCCCAAGGGTGCCCTTGGCACCCACCGCAACATGACGACAAACGTCATGACCAGCGGCATTGGCGCGGCCCGGAATTTCGTGCGGGCCGGCCTGCCCCTGCCGGAAAGCGATCCCCACAAGCTGCCACCCCGGGTCGGCCTTCTGGTGGTGCCGATGTTCCACGCCACCGGCCTGTCGGCCAATATGAGCCCGACCATGAATTCCGGCGGCAAGATCGTCATCATGCGCCGTTGGGAACCCGAACAGGCCATGCAGCTGATCGAACGGGAAAAGGTCAGCTCGACCGGCGGTGTTCCGACCATTGCCTGGCAACTCATCGAACATCCCGCCCGGGAGACCTACGATCTGTCCTCCCTGGTTGCGGTTGCCTATGGCGGCGCCCCCTCCGCCCCGGAACTGGTCCGCAAAATCGTCGAGGTATTTCCGGGATCGCAGCCCGGAAATGGCTGGGGCATGACAGAAACCACGGCGACCTTCACAGGCCATTCGGGCCGGGATTATGAAGCCCGGCCAGAGAGCGCAGGCCCCGCAGCCCCTGTCGGGGAAATGCAGATCCGGGACCCTGCGGATGGCCGGACCGTCCTGCCGCTGGGTGCCGTGGGCGAGCTGTGGGTCAAGGGCCCCCAAGTGGTCAAGCTCTACTGGAACAAGCCCGAGGCCACTGCGGAAACCTTTCAGGAGGGCTGGCTCCGGACAGGTGATCTGGCCCGCGTGGACGAGGAGGGCTTCCTGTTCATCATCGACCGGGCCAAGGACATGCTGATCCGGGGCGGGGAAAACATCTACTGCGTCGAGGTTGAGAACGTGCTTTACGAGCATCCGGCGGTGATGGATGCGGCCCTGGTCGGCATCCCGCACAAGACGCTTGGTGAAGAACCGGCGGCGGTCGTGCACCTGAAGCCCGATAGCCAGGCCAGCGAGGCCGAGCTCAGGGCCTGGGTGCGCAGTCGCCTTGCGGCTTTCAAGGTTCCGGTTGAGGTCCGTTTCTGGCCGGAAACCCTGCCTCGAAACGCCAACGGCAAGATTCTCAAGACGGAACTGAAGAAGGTTTTTGAGGCACGTGGATGAGTTCTGAGCCAGCAAAGCCCCTGATCGTCGGCATTGGCGGGACGGTGCGCGACGGATCTTCGACCGAAAGGGCCTTGCTGGCGGCACTCAGGACGGCGGAAGCTGCAGGGGCGCGCACCCGTTTTCTGGGCGGCACCTTCCTGGCCAATCTGCCCATCTATAACCCTCAGCCAGGTGGACCGACTGCCGATCAGCTCCTGCTGGCTGAAGCCATCCGGGATGCCGACGGGGTGATCATTGCAACACCCGGCTATCATGGGTCGCTGTCGGGGGTGATGAAGAACGCCCTGGATACCCTGGAAATCCTCAGGGACGACCACCGCCCCTATCTGACCGGCCGGGCCATTGGGGTCATCGTCACCGCCGAGGGCTCACAGGCCGGAGGCACGACATTGACCTCGGTCCGATCAATCATACATGCCCTCAGAGGGTGGCCGACACCCTTCGGTGCCGCCCTGAATATCAATTCAGGTTCCTTTGATGCCAATGGGAGCCTGCGGGACCCTAGAGAATCCTGGCAACTGGACACTGTCGCCGGACAGGTTCTGGAATTTGCCCAACGGAGTATACGTCAATGAAGCGTCCCTATCTCGTATCCCCCGGCGACGCCGAAAAGGCGAAGGCAGACGACGCCACCACTAGCGCCATTTCGCCCATCGAAGACATCATCGAAGACGCCCGTAATGGCCGACCCTACATACTGGTCGACGCTGAGGACCGTGAAAACGAAGGCGATGTGATCATCCCCGCCCAGTTTGCCACGCCGGACCAGATCAACTTCATGGCGCGGTTCGCCCGGGGGCTGATCTGCCTTTCCATCACGGCCGAACGGGCGCGCCAGCTGCGCCTGCCGCCCATGGCCGCTGAAAACCGCGAGGGCATGGGCACAGCCTTTACGGTCTCCATCGAGGCCCGGGAGGGCGTCACCACCGGCATTTCCGCACACGACCGGTCCCACACCGTCGCCGTCGCCGTTGATCCCACCAAAGGTCCTGACGACATTGTCTCGCCGGGTCATGTCTTCCCTCTGGTGGCAAGGGATGGCGGCGTTCTGGTAAGGGCTGGCCATACAGAGGCGGCCGTCGACATCTCCCGGTTGGCCGGGCTCAACCCGGCCGGTGTCATCTGCGAAATCATGAAGGATGACGGGTCCATGGCCCGCCTCCCCGACCTCGTCGGCTTCGCACAGCTGCATGGTCTGAAGATCGGGACCATAGCCGACCTGATCGCCTATCGCCGTCGCACCGAGCGGCAGGTGGAGCGCATCCTCGAGACACCTTTCGAAAGCGATTTCGGGGGCAGGTTCCGCATGCTGATCTATCGGAACATCATCGACAGGACGGAGCATGTGGTTCTGACCAAGGGCCGGATCGATCCGGACAAGGCGACCCTGGTGCGGATGCATCGTGTCGATTTTGCAGCTGACATGCTGGGTGGCGCGGCCGAGCGTCGGGACTATGTCCGGAAATCGCTGGCCGCAATCTCCGACCACGACGGTGCCGGGGTTGCGGTCTTCATCCGGGATTCAAATCCATCCTGGCTGTCAGAGCGTTATGGGGCCGAGGCCAACATGGATCATGGTGCCAATGTCGTCCGGGACTATGGCGTCGGGGCACAGATCCTGCTCGACCTGGGGGTCCGTGACATGACCGTGCTCAGCAACAGCTCGACGGTCCTTCCAGGCTACGGCGGTTATGGCCTGAAAATCGTCGGCCGCCAGGACCTGAATTGAGCCTGAAGACCGAAGCTGTCCTGGCGACCACTGCTGATCAGCCGGTGGTCGCCAACATGTTTCAGCTCTACGTCCATGACTTCTCCGAGTTCTGGTTCGACCAGGCCCGCGGCGAACTCGGATCGGATGGGCTCCATGAACTGCCGGACAATCTCGGCAGCTACTGGACGGATGCGGATCGGGCCGCCCTGCTGCTGAAACACGATGGACATCTCGTGGGATTTGCCCTGCTCAATGGCCATGCCCATAGTGGCCAGCCGGTCGACTGGAACATGGGTGAGTTCTTCATTGTCCGGAAGCACAGACGCGCCGGTGTGGGAACCGCCGCCGCCAATGAGGTCTTCGCCAGATACCCGGGTCGCTGGGAAACCGCCGTCGCCCGGCGCAATCTCGGTGCCCTGGCCTTCTGGCGGCGTCTGGCCGCGAGCCACGGCGAGGTCGAGGCGCTGGACCTGCACACACCTGACTGGAATGGCCCCGTTCTGAGGTTCACCGTCATGCCAAAGGCGCCCCGGTCGAGCTGAAAAGTCGGTTTGTCGTTTTCCTGCCGCACGTTTCGGCCTATAGAGTCCTGCGCAGCTTTGCACCGCCCGGCCGAAAGGTCGGGCGCCGTCATTTTAGGAACCTGTCATGACCGACATTCTGATGCCGAAGGCGACCGCCGTCTGGCTGGTGGACAATACCTCTCTGACCTTCGATCAGATCGCCGATTTCTGTGGTCTGCACCCCCTCGAAGTCCGCGGGATCGCGGACGGCGAAGTGGCACGCGACATTCGTGGAGCCGACCCGATCGCCAATGGCCAGCTGTCCCGGGAAGAGCTCGATGCCGCCCAGAAGAGCGACGCCTACAGGATGGTCGCCCAGAAGAGCCGTCACGCAGAGCTGCTGAA
>CAIYSH010000239.1 GCA_903928755.1 uncultured Alphaproteobacteria bacterium
CGTCTTGGCGGCCAGGGTCGCGTTGCGTTCGCCCGTTGAGAGAATGCCCATCTCTCCCGTAAGGGCATGAAATCCGAAATAGGAAATCAGCAGCCCAAGGGCGAGAGTGGGCAAATAGGTGCGCAAATTCGCAAGCACGGGGTCGGAATCACCTGTCCATGAGGTCCTTTCCACCTTGCCTGCACATACTTAACCAAGACTTGCGATAGCCGGTCAGCCAGCCCGTTTCAGCGCCTTGCGCCCCGGATAGATTGCCTGATCTCCCAGTTCTTCCTCAATGCGCAGCAACTGGTTGTATTTCGCCGTGCGGTCCGCGCGGGCCAAAGAACCGGTCTTGATCTGCCCGCAATTGGCGGCAACCGAGAGATCGGCGATGGTCGAGTCCTCAGTTTCACCCGACCGGTGACTCATGACCGAGGTGTAGCCTGCACGGTGGGCCATATCCACTGCATCCAGTGTTTCGGACAGGGTTCCGATCTGGTTGACCTTCACCAGTATGGAGTTTGCCAGGCCGCGCGAAATGCCATCGGCCAAGCGAGCCGGATTGGTCACGAACAGGTCATCGCCGACCAGTTGGACCTTTCCGCCAAGCCGGTCTGTCAGCAGCTTCCAGCCCTCGAAATCGTCCTCGGCGCATCCGTCCTCGATCGTTGCAATCGGAAAGGCTGCGGCGAGTGAAGCCAGATAGTCGACCATACCTGCAGGATCGAGGACCTTGCCTTCGCCAGACATGTCGTACTTCCCGTTCCTGAAGAACTCCGTGGACGCCACGTCGAGCCCCAGGAGAAAATCCTTGCCTGCCCTGTAGCCTGCCGACTCCCCCGATTTCACGATGAAGGCCAAGGCCTCCTCAGCCGTGGCGATATTGGGTGCAAAGCCGCCCTCGTCACCGACATTGGTATTGTGACCGGCAGCCTTCAAAGCCCCCTTGAGGCTGTGGAAGATTTCGGCACCCATACGCAGCGCCTCTGCAAAGGTGGAGGCACCCGTGGGCAGGATCATGAATTCCTGGATATCGATGGGATTATCTGCGTGGGCCCCACCATTGATGATGTTCATCATGGGCACGGGAAGGATCCTGGCATTCACCCCGCCAACATACTTGTAAAGCGGCAAGTCTGCGGCACAGGCAGCGGCTTTTGCTGCGGCAAGGCTGACCCCCAATATGGCATTTGCGCCCAATCGTGCCTTGTTGGGTGTGCCATCCAACTCGATCAGGATGTTGTCCAACCGGCGCTGATCCTCGGCGTCGAAGCCGGACAGGGCATCGTAGATCTCTGCATTCACAGCCTCGACCGCCTGAAGCACGCCCTTGCCGCCATAGCGGGACTTGTCACCATCGCGTTTTTCAACGGCTTCATGCGCCCCGGTCGACGCTCCGGAAGGCACGGCAGCTCGCCCCATTGAGCCATCTTCCAGAACCACATCCACCTCGACGGTGGGGTTTCCCCGGCTGTCGAGTATTTCCCGCGCGGTGATGTCGACGATCTCGGTCATGGCCGGTCTCCGGATTGGCATTGGTGCACGGAGCCTTAGCCAGCTTCGTCCTGCGCGGCAATCAGCCCCCCTTGACTTCACCTCCCTAAAGCGGACTTTCAAACCAGACCTCTGGAGATGCGACATGCTTTTGGTGGATATTTCGGACTCTGTGGCCCTGGTGACCCTGAACCGCCCGGAAGCCATGAATGCACTTTCCCGCGCCCTGAGAGCCGAGCTTCACAAGACCCTGAAGGCCCTGGACGCCAATCCCTCAGTCAAGGTCATCGTCCTGACGGGCGCGGGGGACCGGGCCTTTACAGCAGGTCTTGATCTCAAGGAACTTGGTGGGGATCCGGACGGCTTGAAGGCCGCGAATGCAACCGACCCCGCCGAAAACCCCGCATGGGCGGTGATTGCCTGCAGGAAGCCCGTGATTGGAGCCATTAATGGCGTGGCGATTACCGGGGGATTCGAAGTGGCACTGGCCTGTGATGTCCTGATCTGCTCGACCAATGCACGGTTCGCAGACACCCACGCCCGCGTCGGCATCACCCCGGGCTGGGGGCTTTCGCAGAAACTGTCCCGTCTTGTCGGGCCCTACCGGGCAAAGGAATTGTCATTGACCGGCAATTTCCTTGACGCCGAAACCGCCTGTGCCTGGGGCCTGGTCAACAGGGTGGTCGCGCCGGAGGATCTGGTTCCCGTCGCCCTTCGCCTTGCCGCAGACATGGCCCAGATCGATCTGGACATGCTGACCGGATACAAGGCCATGATTGATGATGGATACGAGCTCAACCTGAGGCAGGGGCTTGAACTCGAACAAGCGCGCTCAAGCAGCCACAACCGTAACGTCACGCCGGATATGGTTGAAAAACGCAGGGCCGGTATTCAGGCCCGAGGTCGCGCCCAGTAGGATGGGCGCAGACCGAGCCTAGTCCTGCTTGGGCGTGATGACCTGCCGGCCCTTGTACATGCCTGTCTTGAGATCGACATGGTGAGGACGCTTCAGTTCGCCGGTTTCCTTGTCTTCGACAAAGCTGTTGGCTCCCAGGGCGTGATGCGAGCGACGCATGTTGCGACGGGACGGGGATACTTTGCGTTTAGGAACGGCCACGGGAGAATCTCTCAGGCGTAAAAATGGATGCGAGGGCCCGGGGCCGCCGACGTGAGCGCGGGTGTATGCCTCAATCGATGGATTGATTCAAGACCCGTTCGGAGGCATTCGGCACCGCCCTGCCCCGAAACCCCTCAGACCAACCGGCTCCTGAGCTTTGCCGCGCTTACAAAGCTGGAAAACAAGGGATGTGGGTCGAAGGGTCGGCTTTTCAATTCCGGGTGAAACTGAACACCGACAAACCAGGGATGATCACTGCGTTCGCAGATCTCCGGCAGGATCCCGTCCGGTGAAAGCCCGCTGAAAATCAGCCCTGCCTGCTCGATCGACTTACGGTAGCTCATATTCACTTCATACCGATGCCGGTGCCGTTCATGAATTACGGTCGAGCCGTATATCTCGCAGACCCGTGAGCCGGGGGCCAGAACCGCTTCATAGGACCCCAGTCGCATGGTTCCACCCAGGTCATCCCCTTCCCCGCGCAGTTCACGCTGATTGCCCCGGGACCACTCTGTCATCAGGCCAACGACAGGTTCCGGTGTCGGGCCAAATTCTGTTGATGAAGCCTCGGC
>CAIYSH010000240.1 GCA_903928755.1 uncultured Alphaproteobacteria bacterium
GACCTCCCGCCAGATGCTGCAGATCATGAGGGCCAATGTGACGGGGGGATCTGGTGGAAAGGCCGATGTGCCGGGCCTGACGGTTGGCGGCAAGACGGGAACCGGTGAGAAGTATGACCCCTCGATCCGCGGATACAGTCCGACCCGTCAGGTTTCGTCCTTCGCGGCAGTTTTTCCGACCGATGGCGCGGCCGGAACCGACCGTTACTTTGTCCTGATCCTGCTTGACGAGCCCCATGGAGACGCGGCTTCCGCAGGATTCTCAACAGGTGGGTGGGTCGCAGCTCCCGCCGCGGGAAGGGTAATCGACCGCATCGCGCCATTCCTTAACGTCCACCGACAGGCAGGGCTGCCAAACCTTGGCGGTAGCCAGGCGTCAGCAATTCCGGGAGACGGGCATTGAGACGGCAACTTTCAGAGCTGGTCTGCCGTAATGTTCCGCAGGACCGCATGATTACCGGTATTACCGCGGATAGCCGCAAGGTTGCTGACGGCTACCTATTTGCAGCCTTGCCGGGCGTTTCCGTGGACGGGCGGAAATTCGCGCCTGCGGCCGTTAAGGCCGGTGCTGCCGCCGTGCTTGCCCAGGAAGACATGCCTGACCTTGGTGTGCCTGTTATTGTGGCTGAGGATCCCCGTCGGGCCTTTGCCCTGGCGGCGGCCCGGTTCTGGGAGCACCAGCCCGCAACGACCGTTGCGGTCACGGGGACAAACGGCAAGACCTCCGTTGCAGCTTTCTGCCGGCAGATATTCAATGCGGCAGGGCATCGGGCTGCCAGTATGGGAACCTTGGGCGTCCGTGCCACCGGCCCGGACGGTTTTGATGCGAAGCTGACCCCGCCAGGTCTGACAACCCCAGATGCCAGCGATATGGCGGAGCTTATGGCCAGGCTGGCCGGGCTCCAGGTGACCCATCTGGCCCTGGAAGCTTCGTCGCATGGTGTCGATCAGCGGCGACTGGACGGCGTTACCCTCAAGGCTGCGGGCTTTCTGAACCTCACCCAGGATCATCTCGACTATCACGTCACGATGGAAGCCTATCGCGCCGCGAAACTGCGACTGTTTGAGACCCTACTGCCCGCTGGCGGGACAGCCGTTCTGAACGCCGACTCCGACAGCTTCAGCGCCTTTGCCGCGGCCGCGACCGTTTCTGGCCATACCCTGATGACGGTCGGTGAGGCTGGTCAGTCCCTTCGCATGGCCGCGCGATCCATGACCCCGTCCGGCCAGAGGCTCTCCCTTGAAGTTGACGGCCGGACCTTTCAGGTGAACCTGCCTCTGGCTGGCGGATTCCAGGCCTCCAACGCTCTGGTTGCTGCGGGGCTCTGTCTGGCGGCAGGTGAGGGGATCGACACGGTTCTCGGTGCTCTCGAAAGCCTTGAAGGCGCGCCGGGCCGCCTGCAGAGGGTGGGGGCGAGAGCGGGCGGTGGCGAGGCCTATGTGGACTATGCCCATACGCCAGATGGTCTTGAAACCGTGCTGCAAGCCCTGCGTCCTCATGCCTCGGGCAAACTGGTCGTTGTGTTCGGAGCGGGCGGTGATCGTGACCGCAGCAAGCGTCCCCTGATGGGTGCCATTGCCGCGCGACTTGCCGATCTGGCGATTGTCACCGACGACAATCCACGCAGCGAAGTTCCAGCGGCGATCCGGGCCGATATCATGGCTGGAAACGTCGGCCTGAGGGAAGTCGGCGACCGCAGGGATGCCATTCGCGCCGGCGTGGCAGCACTTGGCCCCGGGGATATCCTGATCGTTGCAGGCAAGGGGCACGAAACGGGCATGACCATTGCTGGTGTTGTCCATCCCTTTGACGATGTCGCCGAAACCGTCCTTGCCCTGGAGGGCGCGCATGACTGACCCCCTCTGGACTGCCCGCGAGATTGCCATGGCGACAGACGGTCAGGTGGTAGCTGACTTCACGGTCAACGGTGTCTCCATCGATACCCGGACGGTTGAGTCTGGCGACCTGTTCGTCGCCCTGACCGGACTGAGGGATGGCCATGATTTTATCGCCCAGGCCCTTGAAAAAGGCGCGGTCGGCGCTCTGGCCTCGAAGCCTGTTGGCGGACCATCCGTGCGGGTTTCGGATACGTTTGCTGCGCTAGAGGGGCTTGGTCTTGCTGCGCGTTTGCGGGCATCCCAGACCCGCCGGGGTGCCGTGACCGGGTCGGTCGGCAAGACCAGCGTCACCCAGGCCATCCGCGCGGGACTGGCCCTGGCAGGCCGGTCGCACAGCTCGATCAAGAGTTATAACAACCACATCGGCGTCCCTCTGACCCTGGCGCGCATGCCGAGGGATACGGAAAGGGCGATCTTCGAGATCGGCATGAACCATGCCGACGAGATCACCCCCCTTTCGAGGATGGTGGCTCCCCACGCCGTGGCGATCACAACCGTTGGACCCGTCCATGTGGAAAACTTTCCGGACGGCGAACAGGGCGTCGCCCGGGCCAAGGCCGAAATTTTCCATGGCGTGACACCCGGCGGGGTGGCCATTCTCAATGCTGACAATGCCTGGTTCGGATTTCTCAGTTCAGAGGCCCGCAAGGCCGGGCTCCAGGTCCGGAGTTTCGGGGCTGCGAGCACTTGCGATGCCCAGCTCGTAAGCTTCATGCCCGAGGCCGGCTTTGCCCAGATCCGTGCCCGCCTGCATGGCAAGGCCCTCGATTTCCCGATCCGTCAGACCGGCTTTCACTGGGGCCCCAACAGCATGGCCGTGCTGCTGATGCTCGAAGCTCTGGATGTCACCCTCGACCATGGCCTTGCTGCGCTTGGTGCATTCCAGCCACTTGAGGGGCGGGGTGCTGAGCATCAGGTGGCCCTGGCCACTGGAGCCTTCACCCTGGTGGACGAAAGTTATAACGCAAACCCGATTTCGATGTCTGCAGCCTTCGAAAGTCTCGGGGCCCGCAAGACAGGAGGGCGGCGTATCGTGGCGCTGACCGACATGCTGGAACTGGGTGAGGACGCACCCAAATATCACGCGGCCCTGGCTGCTCCCCTGGCGAAGGCCGGGATTGATCTGGTGTTCTGCGCCGGTCCTCACATGAAATCCCTCTGGGATTCCCTTCCTTCGACTCGGCGCGGCGGTTACGCCCTGTCTGCGGTCGATCTTGCGCCGCAAATCGCGATGGCCGTAGAGCCCGGCGATCTTGTGATGGTTAAGGGGTCAAACGGCTCAAGGGCGGGTGCCGTGGCAACGGCGCTCATGGCCATGGGCCGGGGCGTGGGGGGACATCCGTAATGCTTTACTGGCTCTACGAGCAAGCTGCGGCCGGCGGGCATGTGCCGATCCTGAACCTGATGAAATATCTGACCTTCAGGACAGGGATGTCCCTGTTTACGGCCCAGCTGGTGGTCGTGACCATGGGATCACGTTTCATCCGGTGGATGCAGGCCAAGCAGGGTAAGGGGCAGCCGATCCGCAAGGAAGGCATTGAACGACATGTGATCGAAAAGGCTGGAACGCCGACCATGGGCGGGGTCATGATCCTGGCTGGTCTGCTGATCAGCACACTGCTCTGGGCAGATCTCGGTAACGTCTATGTCTGGGCCGTTCTGCTGGTCACGGCCGGTTATGGCCTGCTCGGGTTTTCTGATGACTATGCCAAGGTCACCAAACAGACCACAGCGGGCGTTTCGGGTCGTCTGCGCCTCATCCTGGAAGTTGCCATCGCCCTGGTCGCAGTCCTGCTGATCGTGGTTTATGGCAAGGCTCCGGCAGATCTCCCGCAATTGGGAACTTCGGTGGCCTTTCCGATCTTCAAGTCTGCCCTTCTCAACCTGGGCTGGTTTTACCTGGCCTTTGGCGCGTTCATCATCGTGGGCGGTGCCAATGCGGTGAACTTCACAGATGGCCTCGATGGCCTGGCGACCGTGCCGGTCATGATCGCTGCGGCAGCCTTTGGTCTGATCGCCTATCTGGTCGGGAATTTCGTCTTTGCCCGATATCTTCAGCTGCACTTCGTGCCCGGAGCCGGTGAAATTGCCGTGTTCTGCGGGGCCATGATCGGGGCTGGTCTGGGCTTTCTCTGGTACAATGCTCCCCCCGCCAAGATTTTCATGGGTGACACGGGGGCCCTCGCCCTTGGCGGCGGGCTCGGGGCTGTGGCGGTCGCCACCAAGCATGAAATCGTCCTGGGCATCATCGGCGGGTTGTTCGTTGCCGAGACCCTTTCGGTGATCATCCAGGTTGCCTACTTCAAGCGCACCGGCAAGCGCATCTTCCTGATGGCGCCGATCCATCATCACTTTGAAAAGCTTGGCTGGTCGGAATCCACGGTTGTGATCCGTTTCTGGATCGTTGCCGTCATGCTGGCCATTCTCGGCCTCGCCACCCTGAAACTGCGATAGGGGCGGAGCGCGAGCATGATCCCGGTCCGTGGCTTTGAAGGCAAACGCGTCGCCATTTTCGGTCTGGCCCGGACTGGCCTTTCTGCGGCACAGGCCCTCCTGGCTGGTGGAGCCGAGGTCGCGCTCTGGGACGAGCGGGCCGCTGGACGTGAGGCCGCCCTTGCCGCAGGATTGCCTCTCGTCGACCTGAGCACAGCTGACTGGTCTGGGTTCTCGGCCCTTATGCTGTCGCCAGGGGTGCCGCTCACCCATCCGGTCCCGCACTGGACTGTTGAAAAGGCCCGGCTTGCCGGGATTGAAATCCTTGGCGATATCGAGCTCTTTGCCCGAACCGTGAATGCCCTGCCTATGGGTAAGCGTCCGAAAATCGTTGCGGTTACCGGCACCAATGGAAAGTCGACGACCACGGCCCTGATCGGGCATATCTGTGCCCATTCCGGAAGAGACACCCGGGTCGGAGGAAATATCGGTTTTGGGGTCCTCGGCCTGCCTGACATGCACAGCGGGGCTGTCTATGTCCTTGAACTTTCATCCTATCAACTGGATCTGACCACCAGCCTCAGACCGGACGTTTCAGTGGTGCTCAATGTCTCTCCGGATCATCTGGAGCGTCATGGTGGCATGGAGGGCTATGTTGCTGCCAAGCGCCGCATACTGCTCAACCAGGGCAAGGGCGATACCGCGGTAATTGGTGTCGACGACCCGTGGGGCCAGAGGATCTGCACCGAAATCACTGCGGCCAACCGGAGGACCATAGTGCCTGTCTCGGCATCCAAGGCGATGGGGAGAGGAGTCTATGCCCTGCAGGGTGTCCTGTATGACGCGACCGGTGAGCGCGCCACCGAGGTCGCAGACCTGCTGGAGGCCAGATCATTGCCCGGTCGTCATAACTGGCAGAATGCAGCTGCAGCCTATGCTGCCTGCCGCGGTCTGGGCATTCTCACGGAAGAGGTTGCCGCCGGATTGATGTCATTCCCGGGTCTGGCCCACCGCATGGAAACCGTCGCGCATCTGGGGGCGGTCCGGTTCGTGAATGACAGCAAGGCGACCAATACCGATGCGGCCCGCCAGGCCATGTCCAGCTATCCGAAGTTCTACTGGATTGCAGGTGGTCAGCCTAAGGATGGAGGCATTGAAGCCCTGGCCGACATGTTCCCCCGCATCGAGAAGGCCTATCTGATCGGAGAGGCTTCCGAGGCTTTCGCGGCGACCCTGAAGGGCAAGGCATCGACCCTGGAATGCGGAACCATGGAACGTGCCGTTGCTGCTGCCTATGCCGATGCCTGTTCTGCTGGCGGCGCATCAGTCATCCTGCTCTCTCCCGCCTGCGCTTCCTTCGACCAATATGCTGATTTTGAAGCCCGCGGCGAAGCCTTCCGATCCGCCGTGCAGGCGCTTGGCGACCGGGCGCAGGTTCCTGCCCCCAGGCAGGCCTTCCAATGACCGAAATCCTGTCCGAACAGGAAGCCGACCTGCATGGCGAAGTCAAAAGTGACAATCAGGCCTTTGCCCGGTCTGACCGGACACGTCTGGGTGTCTGGTGGTGGACCATAGACCGATGGTTGCTCGGGGCCGTGGTCCTGCTGGTGGTGCTCGGAGTGATGATGTCCTTTGCCTCCAGCCCGGCCGCTGCGGCGCGCATGCATCTGGATGAGCCCTTCCACTTTGCCGTCCGCCAGTGTTTCTTCGCTGCGGCGGGGCTGGGCATTCTCCTGTCAACGACCGTGCTTGATGCGCGCGGCGTGCGCAGGGCTTCGTTCTTCATCTGGATCCTCGCCATAGGGATCATGGTTGTCCTGCCCTTCATCGGTCACAATGCCAAGGGTGCCACCCGTTGGCTGGAATTCGGGGGTTTTTCACTGCAGCCTTCCGAGTTCATGAAGCCGGCCCTGATCATTCTCGTCGCCTGGATGTTTTCGGAGGGTCAGAAGGGTCAGGGGGTGCCCGGGGTCAGCATTGCCTTCTTCCTCTATCTTGTGTCCATCGTGCTGCTGTTGATCCAGCCTGATGTGGGTCAGACCGTCTTGCTGTCTGTTGCCTTCGGTGCCGCTTTCTGGATGGCGGGCGTGCCACTGAGCTGGATCGCATTCATGTTCGTTCTGGGTGTTACCGGCCTGGGTTCCACCTATTACCTCATGCCTCATGTTGCCAGTCGGGTGGACAAGTTCCTCAGCCATGGCGATGCGGATTCAAAACTGGATACCCATCAGGTAGACCGGGCTGCAGAAGCCATTGCCGCTGGGGGCCTGTTCGGGCGGGGGCCGGGGGAGGGCGTCATGAAGCGTCACGTTCCCGACCTGCATACCGACTTCATCTATTCGGTCGCGGCTGAGGAATACGGCCTGATATTCTCCCTGTTCCTGATCTCGATCTATGCCTTCGTCGTCATCCGCGGGCTTTCAAAGGCGATGAAACTGTCCGACTCCTTCCAGCAGGTCGCGGCTGCCGGGCTGTTTGTCCTGGTTGGTGAGCAGGTGTTCATCAATGTGGCGGTAAATCTGAATCTGATACCGACCAAGGGAATGACCCTGCCCCTGATTTCCTATGGCGGCTCATCGATGCTGGCGATCTGTCTGACCCTCGGCCTTGCCCTTGCCCTGACCCGCCGCCGCCCTGGCACCTATATGCCGGGTTAGGCTACACAAACCCCCTGCCTTCCCTTAAGGCCACCCTATGCGCAAGATTGCTGTCGTTGCCGCCGGAGGAACCGGGGGACATCTCTTCCCGGCTCAGGCCCTGTCTGAAGCCCTGATCGCGCGTGGATGGCGCATTGTCCTGGCCAGTGACGAGCGTGTCGCCGCCCTTTCCGAGTCGTTTCCCGCCGAGGAACGAATCGGCCTTTCGGCCCGCACCTTCAGGGCCGGGGACCCCGTTGGAATGGCCCTGGCCGGCATGGCGATTTTCAAGGGGGTAATGCAGGCCCGGGTTGCTTTTGCCCGGATAGACCCCGCCGTTGTGGTCGGGTTTGGTGGTTATCCTTCGGTTCCCGGTCTGCTGGCCGGCATTTCCCAGAACCGACCGACGGTCCTGCATGAGCAGAACGCCGTCATGGGCAGGGCCAACCGTCGGATGGCTTCCCATGTGCGCGCCGTCGCCTGTGCATTTCCGGTCCTGGAAAAGGCCCCTGACAGATTGAGGGAACCGGTCGTGGTTGTCGGGAATCCGGTCCGCCCGGAGATCCGTGCCCTTGCTGATCTGCCTTACCTTCCACCAGAGATCGACGGCTCGCTGAACCTGTTGATTACCGGGGGTAGCCAGGGCGCGCGTCTGTTATCCGAACTGATGCCAGCTGCCGTCGCCCAGATGCCTGAAGACCTCAGGAACCGGCTACGGGTGCAGCAGCAGACCCGGCTCGAAAGCATGGACAATGCCCGCCGCATCTATGCCGATGCCAATGTTAAGGCAGAGATCGCGCCGTTTTTCCGGGATATGGCGACCAGGCTCAGGCAGGCCCATCTGGTTGTTGGCCGGTCTGGTGCCGGTTCGGTCTGCGAATTTGCGATTGCGGGAAAGCCGGCCATTCTGGTGCCTCTGGCGATCGCCCTGGATGACGATCAGGGCCGTAACGCCAAGGTCATGGCGGATGCTGGCGGCGCTCAGGTGGCCCGAGAGGACCAGTTGACCGTCGCGACCATGTCCAACGCCCTGACCAAGTTGCTCAGCAATCCAGAACGGCTGGCACGCATGTCTGCCGGTGCCCGCAGTATAGCACGGCCCGATGCGGCCGAACGTCTTGCCGATCTGGTGGAAGCGACTGCAGCTCAAGGACGCATAGCATGAACCCTCGCCGTCCTGTGCCTTTCGAACTGGGACCGGTGCACTTTGTCGGCATTGGCGGCATTGGCATGAGTGGTATCGCGGAAATCATGCTGAGGGTCGGCTATACGGTTCAGGGCTCAGACGCGCGGGCCAGTGCCAATACGGAACGGCTGGAAAAGCTGGGGGCCCGCATTTTCATTGGCCAGGACGCCAGCAATATCGAGGGAGCCTCGGCCGTCGTCTATTCCACCGCCATCAAGGGCGACAATCCGGAGCTGACCGCCGCGCGGGCCCGTCGCCTGCCACTCGTACGGCGCGCAGAAATGTTGGCCGAACTCATGCGGCTGCAGTTTTCTGTGGCGGTGGGCGGGACGCACGGAAAGACAACCACGACCTCAATGGTTGCCGCCCTGCTGGATGCGGGTGGCCTGGATCCAACCGTGGTCAACGGCGGTATCATCAATGCCTATGGAACCAATGCCAAGGTCGGCGAGGGGGACTGGATCGTTGTCGAGGCTGATGAGAGTGACGGCACCTTTCTTCGATTGAAGGCGACCTGCGCGATTGTCACCAATATTGATCCGGAACACCTGGACCATTACGGCGACTTCGATGCGGTCCGGAAAGCCTTCCGCGAATTCGTCGAAAACATCCCCTTCTATGGGTTTGCTGCTGTCTGCACAGACCACCCGGAAGTCCAGGCCATGGCGGCCAAGGTCGAGAACCGGCGTCTTGTGCCCTATGGGGTCAATCCGCAGGCCGAGGTGAGGGCCCTGAACATTTCAATGGGACCGGACGGCAGCCGTTTCGATCTGGTTGTCGCCCCGGTGGGCGGCGAGGCCCTGACCTGGCAGGATCTGCACCTGCCCATGGCCGGCCACCACAATGTCATGAACGCCCTTGCGGCCATCGCCGTGGCGCGGGAACTCGGGGTCTCCGAGTCAGATATCCGCAAGGGTCTGACCGGCTTTGCCGGTGTCCGACGTCGTTTCACGACCACCGGCGTCGCCAATGGGATCCGGATCATCGACGACTATGGTCATCATCCCGTGGAAATTTCGTCAGTCCTTAAAGCTGCCCGCGCGGTCACGTCCGGCCGGGTCATTGCCGTGGTGCAGCCCCACCGGTTTTCGAGACTGAAGGATCTCTTCCCGGAGTTCTGTGGGTGTTTCAATGACGCAGACACAGTGATCGTCGCCGATGTGTATTCCGCGGGCGAGCAGCCCCTCGTCGGGGCGAGCCGGGATGATCTTGTCGAGGGCTTGCGGCGATTCGGTCACCGGCGGGCCCAGGCCTTGCCAGGACCTGCCGATCTTCCGGCCATGATAGCCAGCGAAGCGCGATCTGGCGATCTCGTGGTGTTGTTGGGTGCTGGAGACATTACCAGTTGGGCCTATGCCCTTCCGGGACAGCTGGAGGACCTCGCCAAATGATCGGAACCAGATGAGCTGGCGTGAAAATCTTCCGCAGGTTCGTGGCAAGCTGCTGCGTGACGAGAACCTTGCTCCCTTCACCTGGTTCCGGGTGGGCGGTCCCGCAGAGGTCCTGTTCCTGCCGGCCGACCCTGATGACCTCTCCGGCTTTCTGGGCCAGCTGCCGACAGACGTCCCGGTCACCGTGCTGGGGGTGGGCTCGAATGTGATCATCCGCGATGGTGGGGTGGAGGGTGTGGTGATCCGGCTGGCGGGCAAGGCCTTTGCCGAGATCATCATCGACGAAGACCAGATCATAGCCGATGCCGGAGCCCTTGATTCCGCCGTGTCCCGCGCGGCTGCCAAGGCTGGCCTTGCAGGTCTGGAATTCTATGCGGGCGTGCCAGGGACCATAGGTGGCGCACTGACCATGAATGCCGGTTGTTACGGCCGCGAGACCCGTGACGTGCTTTCAAGCGCTTGGGGTTTTGATCGTAGCGGCGACGTGGTCACCTATGCCCTTGAGGACTTCGGCTTCACCTATCGCCACAGTCAGGCACCCGCCGACATCATCTGGATGCAGGCTATTTTCCAGGGGATTGCGGGGGATCCTGTTGCCATCACCGCCCGGATGGATGACATCACCCGGCGTCGCGAGGCCAGCCAGCCGATCCGGGAAAAGACCGGCGGCTCAACCTTCAAGAACCCGGAGGGTCATTCCGCGTGGACCTTGGTGGATGAGGCGGGCTGGCGGGGCAAGCCCTATGGCGGGGCCATGTTTTCACCTCAGCATTCCAACTTCATGATCAATGCCAGCGAGGCAATGGCGACCGATCTGGAGGGCCTGGGCGAGACCGTGCGGGCCGATGTGCTGGCCAGGACCGGCATCACCCTGGAATGGGAAATCAGGCGCTTGGGCAAGCCGAAGGCCTGAGGCTGCCGTCTTCGAAAAAATCTGTCGGACCAGGCCTGTGCTTGCAGCGACTTGACAGGTGACCCCGGCTAAGCGACGGGCGAGTTATGAAAAAATTCCCGACTGCGACATGCCTCGCTGCCCTCTTGATCTCTGGCTCTGCGGCCGCTGCTGACCTGGCCCAGGAAGCCCGAAGCCTGAAGGCCGCGGCCTTGGCTGACACTACGGCCTGGGATGTGCTTGAGTCCCTGACGACCGAGGTCGGCCCACGCTCTGTCGGCACGCCGGCCATTGTCAGGGCCAAGGACTGGGGAATCGCCAAGTTGACGACGCTTGGTTTTGAAAACGTCCATGCAGAACCTTTTACGGCCCAGGCCTGGGTGCGTGGACCGGAGGCGGCGGAAGTTGTGGCCCCGTATCCTCAGAAGCTGTCCATTCTGGGGCTTGGGGGCTCTGCCTCCACGCCCGTCGGTGGCCTTGAAGCCGAAGTCGTGCTGTTCAGGTCCCTCCAGGACCTGCAGGCCCAGCCTGACGGTGCCCTGAAGGGCAAGATAGCCGTCATTACCCAGGCCATGCGTCGGACCCAGGGGCCAGATGGTTATGGGGCCGGGGTTGTTCCCCGTTCCATAGGTGCCGCAGAAGCTGCCAGACGCGGAGCGGTGGCTTTTCTGGTTCGCTCCATTTCGACCGATGACACCCGTTTGCCCCATACGGGGGCCATGCGGGGATCGCCCGGGATACCCGCAGCTGCGCTTTCGGTTCCCGACGCTCAGCTGCTTGAACGCATGGCCGCGCGGGGGCTGCCGATCCGGATGCGGCTGAACATGTCATCCACAGTCATAGCGCAGGCCCAGTCCTGGAATGTTGTCGGTGAGATGAAGGGGACAACCCATCCCGAAGATGTCGTCATCGTCGGCGGTCATCTGGATTCCTGGGACCCTGGAACGGGGGCTATTGATGACGCTTCGGGCATAGCCATAGCCACGGCAGCTGCGCGTCTGGCAGCCATCACAGGCGGGCGGCCGGCCCGGACGCTTCGGGTCGTCATGTGGGGTTCGGAAGAGCAGGGGGGATCAGGCGAAGCCTATGCCCTGGCGCACAGGCAGGATGCTGGCCGGATCATCCTTGCCGGTGAGAGCGATCTGGGCGGTGATGAAATCTGGAGGGCACGCCTTCCCAAGGGAGCTCTGTCGCATCCCGCCATGCAGGCCTTCGCCACCATCCTGCCAGACCTGAAAGTCGTTCTGTCGCGGGAACCAGCAGATGAAGGCGGCTCGGATGTTGAAGGCTTGAAGGGTGCCGGCGTGCCGGTGGTCGATTTCGATCAGGATGCCAGTCGTTATTTTGACCTTCACCACTCGGCCGATGACACCCTGGACAAGGTGGATCCTAGAAAACTGTCCCAGAACCTTGCCGTCTGGGCGGCCTTTCTCAGGGTGACAGCCAACAGTGATGTCGACTTCCGCAAGACGGCGGTCGCCCCGTGAGCGGTGGTCCTCTGGCAGGAAGGCACATTGCCATACTCCTGGGTGGCCTCTCGTCGGAACGGGAGGTGAGCCTTGTGTCGGGGCGTGAGTGTGCCGATGCTCTTGAGCGCCTGGGAGCCAGGGTCTCACGCATCGACGCTGGCCGGGATCTCGCCCAGGTCCTCACCCGGCTTCAGCCTGACGTCTGCTTCAATGCCCTGCATGGGCAGTGGGGCGAGGATGGATGTGTTCAGGGTCTGCTTGAGACCCTGGGCATGACCTATACACATTCGGGCGTGCTGGCTTCCGCACTGGCAATGGACAAGGCCAAATCCAAGGCCGTTCTGGCCGCGGCAGGTGTGACTGTTCCTGGCGGCGGCCTGTTTCATCGGATGGACGTTGCCGCTGACCACGTCATGCCGCCGCCTTATGTGGTGAAGCCAAATGCGGAAGGGTCATCGGTCGGGGTTTTTGTGGTTCCTGAAGGTGCCAATTCCCCGCCTCAGCAGCTGGCATCGCCCGAGTGGAAGTTTGGCGAACAAGTCATGGTTGAACCTTTCATCCGGGGATTCGAACTGGCTGTGGGCGTTATGGACGGGAAGGCCATTACGGTTACCGAAATCGCACCGGTTTCCGGATTTTATGACTATGAGGCCAAGTATTCTGAGGGGGGGTCAAAGCACATTGTTCCCGCCAGGATTCCGCCGCATGCTTTTGAAAAGGCTCTTGAATTGGCAGAGCGTGCCCATGTTGCGCTGGGCTGTTCCGGGGTCAGTCGGTCTGACCTTCGTTATGACGACGTTAACGACATTCTGGTCCTTCTGGAGGTCAACACCCAACCGGGCATGACACCGACTTCGCTCGTTCCGGAGCAGGCCGCGTCTCAAGGTCTGGGTTTTGATCAACTGGTGCTTTGGATAACGGAGGATGCTTATGCCCGCGGTGATGCGGGGGGGATCGCGCGCGCAGCCGAAACCCCGGGCCAAAACGCCCCCTAGCACCAGAAAATCCTCCGCGTCTGGCGCGGGGGTGTCGAACGGCTATGCGCCCGCAAAACTCCGGGCCGCTGAAAGCGTCGGGCTTTCTGCCCGGCAGGCCCTCCTGGCGTCGTGTTTCGTGCTCGTCCTTGTCCTGACCGCGATCCTGCTGACCGGAGGTCGAGCCCACAAGCTCGGTACGGAAACAGGTTCCACGACAGGATCACTGTTCGCCCGACTTGGGTTCAAGCTTACATCTGTGCGGGTACAGGGGGCATCGCGACTGGCACTGACCGATATCCTCAAGGCCGCGAATGTCTACCGCGACATGCCACTGCTGAGTCTGGATCTTGGCAAGCTGCAGGCAGACCTGCAGGCGGTAGGCTGGGTCCGATCCGTGCGTGTCGTGCGACTTCTGCCCGATACCCTTGTGCTTGAGGTCGTTGAGCGTCCGCAGGTCGCGATCTGGCAGGATGCTGGGTTTGCCAGGGTCATTGACGACAGGGGCGAGGTCATCCCTGAAGCGGATGCCCGAATGTTTGCAAGGCTTCCCCTGGTGGTTGGTCCTGGGGCGAATGATCATGTCGGACAGATCATCAATGCTGTCGCCCAGCGCGCTGGCCTGATGTCCAGGGTCGAAGCCATGATCCGGGTCGACAATCGGCGCTGGGATCTGCGTCTCAAGGACGGCAGCCTGATCCAGCTTCCCGTGACAGGGATAGACGCCGCGCTCATTGCGCTGGAGCAGCTGGAGGTCAAATCCCGCATTCTGGAGCTGGGGTTCGAGCGGGTTGATTTACGCAATCCGGACGTGGTTTCGGTGCGTCCCCGATCTGCGCCTGCGCCCGGTCCCCTCGTCGCGGACGGTGTATGATGTTCAGGGGAGGCATGGGCTTGGGAAGCCGCGGTGAAGCCGGGTCAGACTCCCGGGATGGCCTGAAGGCCGCTCTTGGTCGGCAGCCGGTGGTGGCGGCTGTGGATCTCGGAGCGTCCAAGGTTGCCTGTTTCATCATGAAACCTGACGGCGTGCATCGGGGTGATCGCACCCTGACCACGGCGGGTGTCGGCTATGTTCAGTCGCGGGGGATCAAGGGCGGCTCGATCGTCAATCTTGATGAAGCCTCGGACGCCATTGCCCAGGCTGTTGAGCGTGCGGAA
>CAIYSH010000241.1 GCA_903928755.1 uncultured Alphaproteobacteria bacterium
CCAAGACGTCGCCGGACTTGTCTTTGGGTGTCGTCACCTTTTCCTTCGCCCAACGCAACCTGATCACCGAGCTATTGGAGTTTCAAAGACGAAAGGACCCCGTTCTAGACTCCTTCTTACGAGAGGGCGGACTTGAGGACGTCTTCGTCAAGAATATTGAAAATGTGCAGGGCGATGAGCGCGACATCATCTTCGTCAGCGTCGGCTATGGCCCAAGCACGCCGGGTGGTAAGCCGACCATGAGCTTTGGCCCCGTCAATAATGAGGGCGGAGAGCGTCGACTGAATGTCCTGTTTACCCGCGCCCGTATGCGCTGCGAGATATTCTGCTCCTTCGATCCAGGAGACATGGACCTGTCGAAATCAAGACTCGAAGGTCCACGCGTGCTCAAACGCTTCCTGGACTTCGCCAAGACGGGAGTGATTGAAGACCGCATTGCGACAGGCGCTGAACCTGACTCGCCATTCGAAGCGGACATCGCAGCCGAAATTCGGAAATTGGGTTTCCTGGTTGACCATCAGGTCGGAACCGCAGGATTCCTGATTGACCTTGGCGTCCGCCACCCAGATCGGCCTGGGGCCTTTATTCTTGCCGTTGAATGCGACGGCGCGACCTATCACAGCGCCCTTTGGGCGCGAGAGCGTGACCGCCTTCGCCAGGATGTTCTCGAGCATTTAGGCTGGAAGTTCCACCGTATCTGGTCAACCGACTGGTTTTACCGCCGCACTGCGGAAATCGAGCGATTGAAATCAGCCCTAGAGGAAGCTCGGCTTGCTAGCCCTGACAGGATCAAGATCCGTGGGGCGAACTCCGAAAGTGAGCAGGATAAGACTGCGACCACGCTCCCTCGTCCGACCGAGCCTATCATCCTGATCGAAGCCCGCGAGCGGACCATGCCACATTACCAAAGGGCGCAGATCTCCTTTCAAACCCAAAAGGAACCCCACGAGGTCGCGATTAGCGTGCTGGCGCAAATTGCATCTTCGATTGTGGAAACCGAAGGCCCCGTTCACGAAGATGAGGTCGCAAGGCGGATCGCTGCAGCCTTCGGAAAAGAGAAGGCAGGTTCGAGGATAAACCGGGTGACCCAGCAAGCCCTGAGAGCGGCCATGGAGTCAGCTGATTCAGCGCTAATCAGGGATGGACAATTCTGGCTTACAAGAACGCAGGGTGAAGACCTTCCTGTTCGGGATCGATCAAACGAGACGGGTCCGACCGCATCGCCCGCTTACATTTCATCGCTCGAACTTGTGCGCTGCCTCGAAATCGCTTTGGAAGATAATGCCGGGGGCTCAGACCAGGACATCATCAGAGCCGCAGCGCGACTTTTTGGCTTCAAGCGCGTTGGGCCCGAATTGCAGGCCAGGCTAGAGTCTGTCCAAAGCGAATTGAAGCCTCGAGCTGCAATACCGCTCAGCGGAGCCAATTTTCGACCTGCAGGCCGGTGACCCTACCAAACTCGCGCTCATTATCTGTGACAACAACGCAACCGCTGACCAGAGCATGAGCGGCGATTAGCAGGTCATTCCCGCCGATGGGTGTGCCTGCCGCCTCAAGCTTAGCGCACAGTTGGGCGTAAGCAGCGTCGGCCGGTGACTCAAAGGGCAAGATGTTGATCGTTGAAAGTATGCGCTCTAGCTGCAGGGTCAGCCGCTCTGACGCCCGCTTGGCGGCGCCGAAGCGAAGTTCGGCGGCTACGATAATGCTCGTGCAGATGGCCTGGTCGCCGACTTCAGCGATCTGCGTCATGACGCGGCCCTGGGGATTTCGCACCAAGTCCGACAGAATATTGGTGTCGAGCAGATAGCGCGTCAAAGGTCGACGGGGCTTGGCGGAAGATCCCCGATGTCGGGGAAGTCTTCGTCAATCGGCTTGAGGCCCGCCAAGATCGCCAAGAGCGAACGCGGCGGTGCCGGCTCGATCACCAGCCTGTCGCCTTCACGGCGCATGATGGCGTCCTCCCCAGGAAGCTCAAATTCCCGAGGAATGCGAACGGCCTGGTTCCGGCCATTCTTGAAAAGTTTGACATGCCGAAAGGCGTTCATGTGACCACTATACCATATGCTGCGGCATAGGCCAAACTGAGGGCGGGCCTAATCTGCCACGGGCCTTAGTGTTAGGACGTCGCACCCGCGTTCTGAACCTGCCGCGCAGATAACCGACCCCGAAGGATAAGCGCCGCCAGGGCTGCGCTCAGCACCAGATCCGCCGCGCCACAAAAGGCGGGATACCAGGACGGAACAGCGGCATTGGCGATGATGTGGGGGTGAACCATGTCGAAGACCCCGTGGCCCAGCAGGGCGAGCACCACGAGCCACAGGCTCCAGCGGTGGCCTGCAATGGCCAGGGCGATGAAGACCATCGCAGCTATAGCCTCCGGCCAGAGGGCAGAGGCCGGGACGGCCATGACGGCAAACAGTATGTAGATCGAAGCGATCACGATCATCAGGGTTGGATAATAGGAACGATCCCGATCAAACCCCAACAGATGGGCCGACCCGACCCCGCTTAAGCCAATGACCAGGCCCCACAAAATGTCCAAGCTGGCACCCTCCAGGGTCATGTTTCCTGCCCCCCTAACGCCGCGCGAAGTCCGGTTGGTCGAAGTGGGCCACGGACAGATAGCGCCCGTGCATGGCAACTTCCCGGAACTGGTAGAGCAGGGCCGCCGTCGGGGCGTGGAGGTTATCTTCGCCGACGCTGAGACGAAGAATCGGGCGGCCGGGGGTGTCGCCAGGCTCCAGCACAGGCGAGCCGGGGGCGTTCAGCACTGACAGGGGCACGTGCTTGACCAGGGCCACTTCGTGCGGATCAGGGTTCAACTGCGCCAGGCCGGGTGACCAGTAGACATGGGGGGCAATGACATAGCCTGAGCGGGTCTCGTAATCGTCCAGCCGGCCCAGCAGGCTGTCTGCCGCCAGGTGCAGGCCGATCTCTTCCAGACATTCCCGGCGAGCGGCGGCGTCAGGGGTTTCACCGGCCTCGATCACTCCGCCGGGCAGGGCGAACTGACCTGAATGGCGCCCGGGCCGTGAGGCGCGGACGGTCAGCAGGAAGTGGGCGTGGCCCTGATCGCAGGGGGTGACAACAATGGCCACGGCCGCGGCCTTCAGCCCGGGGCTCGCCTGCCTTTGGACCGGCAACATGTCCGCCAGTCGCACGGCCATGGCGGCGCGGAGGTCCGGGGTGAAGGCAAGGTGCGGAGGAGTCGTCATACTGCAAGCATGACGACCCGCCTGCAGAAGGCAAGCCGGGTCAGTCGGGCTGGTAGTTCAGTATGGGCGCCAGCCAGCGTTCGGCGGTCTTGAGGTCCCAGCCCTTGCGCCGGGCATAGTCGGCCACCTGATCCTTCTCGATCCGGCCAACTCCGAAATAATGGGCCTCGGGGTGGGCGAAATAGAGGCCCGAGACGCTGGACGGCGGGTTCATGGCGAAGCTTTCGGTCAGCTCCATACCGGTTGCATCTGTGGCGTCGAGTATGCGGAACAGCTCGGCCTTTTCCGTGTGGTCAGGCTGGGCGGGATAGCCGGCAGCGGGACGGATGCCGCGATAGCCTTCGCCGATCATCTGCTCGAGATCAAAGGCCTCGTCCGGCGCATAGCCCCACAGTTCGGTGCGGACCTTGCGGTGCATGGCCTCGGCAAAGGCCTCAGCCAGACGGTCAGCCAGGGCAGCAGCGAGGATGGCGGAATAGTCGTCCCCGGCATCCTTGAACTTTTTGGCTATGGCCTGCTCGCCATGACCGGCCGTGACCGCAAAGCCGCCGATCCAGTCAGGCTTGCCGCCAATCGGGGCGATGAAGTCGGACAAGGCGACATTGGCACGGCCGCCCTCCCCCTTGGACATCTGCTGGCGCAGGCTGTGCAGGCGGGTGAGTTCCGTGGTGCGGGTCTCATCGGCATAGACCACGACGTCATCGCCCTGCGCCTGGGCTGGCCAGAAGCCCACCACGCCGCGAGCCTCAAACCACTTTTCGGCGACGATCTTGTCCAGCATGACCAGGGCGTCGCGATAGAGGTCGGTTGCCGCCTTGCCGACCACGTCGTCTTCGAGGATCTGCGGGAAGCGGCCAAACAGCTCCCAGCTGGCGAAGAAAGGCGTCCAGTCTATGTGCCTGACCAGTTCGGCCAGGTCATAGCTGACGAAGGTCCTGGTCCCCGTAAAGCTCGGCTTGGGCGGATCATAGGCTGTCCAGTCGGCCTTGAAGCCATTGGCCCGGGCCTCGGTCAGCGTGGCGCGGGCGCGGTTGGACTGACCCCGGGCGAACTGTTCGCGGACCTTCACATAGTCGGCGCGGGTCTCGGCCTGCAGACGGTCGCGGTCAACTTTGGAGAGCAGCCCAGACACCACGCCCACCGCCCGGCTGGCGTCGAGGACATAGGTGGTGGAGCCTGCCTTGTAGGCAGGCTCGATCTTGACCGCCGTGTGGGTTTTTGACGTCGTCGCCCCGCCAATCAGCAGGGGGATGGTAAAGCCCCGCCGCTCCATTTCGGCGGCCACATAGACCATCTCGTCGAGGCTGGGGGTGATCAGGCCTGACAGACCGATGATGTCCACATTGTGCGCCTTGGCCTCGTCGAGGATCCGGTCGGCAGGGACCATGACGCCCAGGTCGATGACCTCGTAGTTGTTGCACTGGAG
>CAIYSH010000242.1 GCA_903928755.1 uncultured Alphaproteobacteria bacterium
CTGCGAACCAACCAGCCTTGGCCGTTCCAACTGGCTTGGTGGAAGAAACAGGGCGTGCGCACGATCATCAATCTGCGCGGTGGCTTTGATGGCAGTTTCCACGCGCTGGAAAAGGATGCCTGCGAGCGTCTGGGCCTGAACCTGGTCGACTTCACCATCACGTCGCGGGAAGTGCCCAGCCGGGCCCGGGTGCACGGTGCCAAGGCCCTGTTCGAGAGCCTGGAATATCCAGCCCTCATGCACTGCAAGTCAGGGGCGGACCGGGCCGGCATCATGAGTGTCTTCTACATGCACTTCCGCAAGGGCCTGCCGATCCGCGATGCCCTGGAACAGTTGTCGCTCAAATACCTGCATGTGAAGGCCGGCAAGACCGGGGTGCTGGACTATACCTTCGAGCGCTATCTCGACCAGGGCGAGCCCCGGGGACAGACCTTCCTGGAATGGGTGGACAGCCCCGACTATGACGAGGCCGCCATCAAGGCCGACTTCCGCTCCAACATGTGGGGCCGTCTGCTGACTGACGGGCTCCTGAAGCGGGAATAGCCTGACCGATCAGTGCCCGTCGTCCTTGGGGTCCAGCAGTCTGTGGGCGTGGATGATGAAATAGCGCATCAGGGCATTGTCGACCGTGGACTGGGCCTTGGTGCGCCAGGCGGCGAGGGCGGCTTCGTGGCTGGGATAGGCGCCGACCAGGTCGATCTTGTTGAGGTCGCGGAACTTCACGCCTTCCACATCCTCCAATTCGCCGCCGATCACGAGATGAAGAAGCTGGCTGTCAGGCATGGGGCTGGTTTCCTTCGGGAATTCAATTGAGCAAGCGCTCTTTCCCGATGGATAGAGTCCTATAAAGGGTTAAAAAGAGCTCTAATTCAAAAAAACAGAGCATGTTTCGATCCGACAACAGGTTCCATCCTGCCGGAACATGCTCTAGCCGAGGGGCGAGACCCGCTGCAGGATCAAGGGTGCCAGCCGGGGTGCGGCGCAAACAAGGCTCGCCTGCTGTGGATTCGGCTGATTGTAGGCGAAGGGACGTCCCGTGCGGTCGCTGCAATGGGCCTTGGCTTCAATTGCAATCAGGTCGGCCGCTGCAATGTCCCAGTCGCTCTTTGGACCCATGGCGATCGTCGCATCAAAGGCACCGCTCGCCACCAGACACATGCGATAGGCCGTGGAATTGCGCGGTTCGATGCGCATGCTGGGCCAGGGTGTAGGCCAGGCCGGGTGTTTGAACATGACTTCGTCGCCGACCATGCCGCAGCCCTCGACCCGGTCGGTCTGGCTGGCCTCGATCACCTTGCCATTGAGACGGGCACCACCCTCGGTCCGGGCTGTATAGGTCTCGTCCAGATCCGGTGCGAATACCACCGCCGCCACCGGCCGCCCGGCCTCTACCACCGCAATGCAGACCGACCACCAGGGGCGACCCTTCACGAAGGCGCGCGTGCCATCGATGGGGTCGACCACGAACAGCCGGGTCCTGGCCAGTCGGTCGGTATTGTCGGCGGTTTCTTCCGACAACCAGCCATAGTCCGGCCGGGCTGTCCGCAGCCGTTCGGCCAGCAGGGCGTCTGCCGCCAGATCAGCATTGGTCAGGGGCGAATTGCCCGGCTTGTAGTCGACCTCAAGTCCTGCGCTGCGCAGGCGCAGGGCCATGGCACCGGCTTCGCGGGCGGCGTCGACAATCAGGTCCAGATCAGCGGAATGCGTCACTTTCCGGCTATGGCCAGGCCGTCCACCAGGATCGAGGGGGCATTGGCTGCGCCCCGGAATTCGAGGTCAGACCCGGGAATCAACCGGGCAAACATGTCGATCAGATTGCCGGCAACAGTGATCTCGGTGACGGGATGGGCCAGCTCCCCCTTCTCGAACCAATAGCCTGAACAGCCCACCGACCAGTCGCCGGTATTGCCATTCAAAGAGGGGCCGAACATCGAGGTTACCAGCACCCCCGATCCAGCATCGGCCATGAGGCCGGCCTGGTCCCGGTCCCCGGGCATCAGGGTCAGGTTGGAGGTGCCAACCCCGGCCGGGCCGGCGGACCCGCGGGAGGCATGTCCGGTGGTGGTCAGGCCCAGTTGCCGGGCTGACGATGTGTTAAGCAGCCAGGTGGTCAGCACCCCGTCATCGATCAGCTTCCAGAGCCGGTTTGCAACGCCTTCATCATCGAATGGCGAAGAGCCGAGTCCGCGTATCCTGTGCGGGTCATCGGTGATGGTAACGCCCCTGGCGAAGACCTGTTCGCCGAGCTTGTCCTTGAGGAAGGATGTCCCGCGGGCAATGGATGGCCCGCTGACGGCCCCCAGCAGGGGACTGATCAGCGACATGGCCAGACGGTTTTCAAAGATGACGGCCGCTGTGGTCGAGGCGATCTTGCGCGCCCCGAGCCGGGCTGCGGCGCGGCGTCCGGCTTCGCGGCCAATGGCTTCGGGCGTTGGCAGGTCGGCACGCCAACGCACCGAGCGACCGTCATATCCCCCTTCCATGGCCTCACCATCACCGGCGACGACCGAGGCCCCTATGGAAAAGCCCGAAGCCTTGTGATGGCCGGAAAAACCGTTTGAGGTGACCAGACGCCATTCCGACCTGGACGCCATGGCCGAGCCACCTTCGGAATTGGTGATCTGCGGCATGGCGCGGGCGGCGTCCTCGGCGGCCCGGGCGACATCTTCCAGAGAATCCGGAGATGGCTCTGACGGATCGAACAGGTCGAGGTCAGGATAGGGGCCCCTGGCATGCAGGCTGGCGTCCGCCAGACCGGCATAGGGGTCCTCAGGTGCCAGCCGGGCCATGGCCACCGCCCGCTCCACCAGCTTGGCGCGTGCAGAGGGCGACATGTCGGACCCCGATACGGTGGCGTGCTGGCGTCCCACAAATACCCGCAGGCTCAGGTCGCGGGACTCCTCCCGCTCGACTTCTTCCAGCTTGCCCAGGCGGACATTGATTCCCAGGGCCTGACGTTCAGACCCGACGGCTTCAGCGGAGTCGGCACCGGCGCGAAGGGCCGCGGCGACCACATCAGATAAAATGTTCTCATCCATATCCGCCATATGGCCGCCCCTGCGCCCGGGGGCAAGCTATGGCAGGGCGGAGAACAGCAGGGCGACAATCATGAACAGGTAGGCGACCCAGGTCAGGATCATGCCGATCGTCCTGGGAAAAGACGCGCCACCAGACCTGGACAGACCTACGGCATGGAGGGCGCGGCCGGTGAAGAGGGCGAATCCGGCCATGTGGATCACCATGGGTGAAGTCTGGACAACGGCCAGTATGGCCAGGCCTGCCAGGGCGGGGGGTACATATTCCGTGGCATTGCCGAGGGCGCGGACAGCCTGAACCATTTCAGGAATGCCGTCATCACCAAGCAGGACCTTGTATTTTCGCCTCTGCTGAACGACCTGGACCGACAAGGTCAGGATCAGCAGCAGATGGAGGCCAGCCCACAGGGCAGCGGCGTGTCCAGCAGCAAAAGCGTCCAAGTCGCCATCCTTTCAGGTTTGTCGCCTGCAATTGCGCTGAGAAAGCCGTTCAGCGCAATGGGGATCAACCGACGGGTGAGCCATCCCCCGGGAGACCAAGTTTCGCCCATTTTCCGGTAACGAGATCAATGGTTGCCTGATCCATGCCCAGCTTCTGGCCCCATTCGCGGTGGGTTTCCGGCGGCCATTTGTTGGTGGCATCCAGACCGATCTTGGAGCCCAGTCCGGATTCCGGCGAGGCGAAGTCCAGATAGTCGATGGGTGTGCCTTCAATCAGGGTGACGTCCCGCGCCGGATCCATCCGGGTGGACAGGGCCCACATGACGTCCTTCCAGTCCCGGGCATTGATGTCGTCATCCACGACGATTACCCACTTGGTGTACATGAACTGGCGCAGATAGCTCCAGACCCCCATCATCACCCGCTTGGCATGGCCGGGATAGGCCTTCTTCATCGAGACCACGGCGATGCGATAGGAACAGCCTTCCGGCGGCAGCCAGAAGTCGATGATTTCGGGGAACTGCTGGCGAAGCAGGGGGATGAAGACCTCATTCAACGCCTCGCCCAGCACGGAGGGCTCATCCGGCGGACGGCCGGTAAAGGTGGTCAGATAGATCGGGTTCTTCCGCATGGTGATGGCGGAAACCCGGAAGATCGGGAACTTCTCGACCGAATTGTAATAGCCGGTGTGATCGCCATAGGGGCCTTCATCAGCATACTCATCCAGCAGGACATGGCCCTCGATGACGATCTCGGCTTCGGCGGGCACCATCAGGGGGACGGTCTTGGCGGCCACCAGATCGACCCTGGAGCCCCGCATGAGACCGGCAAACTGATATTCCGACAAGGTATCCGGGACCGGGGTCACGGCAGCGAGGATGGTGCCGGGATCGGCACCGATGACCGCGCAGGCGGGCAGGGGCTCGCGGGCGCCGGAAGCCTTCCAGCGCTGATGGTGCTGGGCGCCGCCCCGGTGGGCCAGCCAGCGCATGACCGTCCGGTTCCTGTCCAGGACCTGCATCCGGTAGATGCCGAGATTGTAGTTGTCTTCCCGCTTGTCGGACGGACCCTTGGTCACCACCAGAGGCCAGGTGATCAGGGGGGCTGGCTCCCCCGGCCAGCAGGTCTGGATGGGCAGTTTGGTCAGGTCGATCTGGTCGCCGGTCAGGACCACTTCCTGGACCGGGGCCTTCTTTACGGTGGCGGGGCGCATGGCCATGACGGTCTTGGCCAGAGGCAACATGTCCCAGGCATCCTTGAGGCCCCGGGGCGGTTCCGGCGCCCGCAGGAAGGCCAGGAGCTCGCCCACTTCCCGCAGGTCCGCCGCAGTAGTGCGTTCCCGACCATCCAGGGTGACTCCCATGGCCACCCGTTTGACCGTGCCGAACAGATTGACCAGGCAGGGCATGTCCGAGGGCTGGCCGTCAGCACGGATGACATTTTCGAACAGAACGGCGGGGCCGCCGGTCGCCAACAGGCGGCGCTGGATTTCCGTCATCTCCAGGACGGACGAGACGGGCTCGCTGACCCGGACCAGTTCCCCGGCGGCTTCCAGCTTGGCGATGAAGTCCCGCAAGGACCGATAGGCCATGACAACTCCCGTGTTCGGTCTGGGTGATCTAGTGCCGATGAGAGGGCATGTCACCCTTTGCGCACGCCGGGTTCGGGCCTAAGCTCTGTTTCCATGAAAACCCTCGACCTTGACGACCTGCCGCCCAGGCTTGCCCAGCTGCTCACCGGCCTGGAAGCGGGTGAGGAGCTGGTCCTGGTCCAGAACGGCGTGGTGGTCAGCCGGATGACGGGCATTGCCGTCCCTGCAGCCGAGCCTGAACCCCCGCCAAGCCAGGAACGCGCCGCCGAGATTTTCGAGCAGTTCCGATCCCTTATGGAAGACGAGTTCTAGCTTGCCGCCCTGGACGCATCGTAGGCCTTGACCACCTTCTTCGGGGCGACGGTCCGCCATTTCCGCTCAAGGAAGTTCCGGAAGGATCCGGGATGCAGGGTGGCGATCCGGGCCAGGACGCTGGGATAGTCCTTGTAGTGCGGCGTGATGTGGAAGGTGTCGGGCTCGGCCTCCATCAGCATCTCCCGCTCATCCGGGCTGATCCCCACCAGCACCACGCTCTGGTCCTCCCGGCGCAGGCGCGTGAAGAACTTGCCGTTCACCTTGTAGGCGGGCGACCCATAGGACACCCCCTTCTCGGCGCCGGGAAAGCTCATGATGATGGCTTCCATCTCCTCAGGCGTCATGTCTGCCTCTCTTTTCCCTGACGGTCAGTAGGCCAGGGCCACCCCGTCCTTGCGCATTTCCGTGGCAGCCGCATAGCGGCCCGGCCAGCGCTCAATGGCCTGATAGCCGCCAAACCCGCCATCCGTGGCGCCCAGCTTCCAGCCCAGATCGGCCAGGGCCTTCTGGGTCGCTGCGGGAACGCCGGTCTCCAGCCGGAGCAGGCCTGCGCCCTCACGGGGCGGCTCGCCGGTCGGTTCGGTGGAGCCCTCATGGTGCCAGCGGGGCGAGTCACCGGCTTCCTGAACCGCCAGCCCATAGTCGACCATGTTGGAAATGATCTGGGCCTGGCCCTGGGGCTGCATGTCCCCGCCCATGACACCAAAGGCCAGCCAGGGTTGATCCCCCTTGGTCGCGAAGCCGGGAATGATGGTCTGGAAAGGCCGCTTGCCCGGAGCATAGATGTTGGGGTGTCCGTCGGTGAGGGCAAAGAGCTCGCCGCGGTCCTGGAACATGAAGCCCAGGCCATCGGGCATCAGCCCCGAGCCCATGCCACGATAATTGGACTGGATCAGCGAAATCATCATGTCGGCTGAATCCGAGACGGTCAGATAGGTGGTGTCACCATGGCTGGGTGCCTGACCAGGGTGGACGGGGGTCATGATTTTGTCGGGTGAAATCAGCCTGGCCCGTTCCGCAGCATATTCCTTGGACAGCAGCCACTCGGTGGGGACCTTGTAGAAATCGGGATCGGCATAGAACCGGGCGCGATCCTCGAAGGCCAGGCGCTTGGCCTCCACCGCATGGTGGATGGCCTTGGCGGACTGGAATCCCATGGCCTTGACGTCGAAGTTTTCCAGGATGTTCAGCAGTTGCAGGGTCGCCAGGCCCTGGCTGTTGGGTGACAGGCCGTAAACGTCGACGCCGCGATAGTTGATTTTCTGCGGCGGGTCCCAGCGGGCGTGGTGGGCGGACAGGTCCGCCCTGGTCATCCATGCGCCGATACGCTTGAAATAGCGCTCAATGGTCTCCGCGATTTCCCCGGCATAGAATTCATCCCGGCCGCCCTTGGCGATCAGATCATAGGTGCGCGCCAGTCCCGGATTGCGGAAAATGTCGCCCTCTTCCGGTGTGCTGCCCTCAGAGGCCCAGACGGATCTGAAGTTTTCGATCTCCTCGATCCCGGCTTCCGGAAGGGAGAACCCTTTCAGGGACGCCCCCAGATAATAGGCGACATTCTGGGTGATGGGCGCGCCGTCCCGGGCATAGGCAATGGCCGGGGCGAAAAGGTCGGCCCATTTCAGCTTTCCATAGCGTTGATGCAAGGTCCACCAGGCGTCGACGGCACCCGGCACGCTGACCGAAATGGCGCCGTGAGATGGGATCAGTCCGTGCTTTGACCGGGCCCGCACGGTTTCCAGGGAGAGCCCCATGGGACTGCGCCCCGAGCCGTTCAGCCCCTCGACCTTTTTGGTTTTCGGGTCCCAGATCATGGCAAAGGCGTCCCCGCCCACGCCGCAGGACACCGGTTCACAAAGACCCAGGACAGCATTGGCGGCAATGGCGGCATCGACCGCCGAGCCACCCGCCTTCAGGATCTCGATGGCGGTCTGGGTGGCCAGAGGATGGGCGGTCGCCGCCGCTCCGTTCATGCCCCAGGCGGCACTGCGACTGGCAAAGGTGGCACCGTCGATCCGGTCGCCTGAACTGACGTCCCGGCGATCGCGGTTGGGGTTCTGAGCGCGCGTCCCGGCATGAGCCAGACTGGCTATGGCCGCGGCGGGCATTGCGGCAAGGGAGTTGCGGCGAAACATGGGGGCTCCGATCAACAGACGCGATGACTATAGGCTCGCCATTGAGGGCTTGGCGACGATGGTTTTCAGGTCCCGGGCTTCAGATTGAGGCTTGCCAGAATTTCCGTCACCGGAATGAAAAAGTTGAGGTTCGCCGAGGTGTTGTCCAGGCCTGACACCGCCATCCCGATCACATTGCCCTTCTCATCCAGAAGGGGGCCGCCACTGTTGCCATGGGTGATGGATACATCGCTCTGGATCAGGGTCCCGGCCTCCACCGTCCGGATGGCCGAGACTATGCCCCTGGACAAGGTGCCCTGCAGTTTGAGGTTCAGGGGCGTGCCTATGGCGAAAACCGTGTCGCCAACATTGGGCAGCTTGGCCCGCATTGGCAGGGGGCGGTGATGATCCTCCGCAACCTGGATCAGAGCGACATCGACCTCGCGGTTTATCCGCAGCAGTCTGGCCTGGGACTCGGTTCCATCCGACCAGCGAACCTTGAGTTTCCGGTTCCGACCCACGACGTGGGCATTGGTCAGAACAATACCATCCGACGACGCCACAAATCCGCTGCCCATGCCGCTGGAGTTGAACACCACCACAACCCCGACGTCGGATTGGGCTACAGGCCGGGGCCGCGCGCTCAAGGCACCCCGCAGGATCAGGGGGTCATAGGGCGGACTAACCGCAGGTGCAGCTTGGGCAGCCCACGCGACCAGGAGGCCAATCGCGGCCAGCCAGAAAGACCTTCCCACCTTACCCCTCCCAAGGCCGATGCCAGATCAACCTCATCATGATCCCGCATCAAAGATCAACCCTTGGTCGATTTATGGACTTGCACCCCTCTGAGGACAGCCAACCCGTTTCCGTTGGAGCCGCGGACGCGAAACCTGCGCCGTCCGGGAAAGCTGAAGTTGGGCATGGCTATTGCGCCGCCGTGAGGGGCTTGGCCAGCAAGCAGCCCGCCAGGTCCATCCGGATATGTTCCTTGCGTCAATCTAGCCGATCAGGGCCCAGACACAGGTCCTTTTGACGGCGAAATCTTCCAGCTCCCGGGTGGTCTCAACCTGATACTCTGCAAGCTTTTCCAGTCCGCTCTTCGGGAAATAGGATCTGCCCGGATCGCCGATCAGCACAGTTGCGCCCTGGGCCCGCGCCGCCTTCAGCCAGGCCATGACCCTGTCGGTCATCGGTTTTTCATAACAGATGTCCCCGGCCAGGATGACGTCTGCGGCGGGCGCTGGCGCGTCCAGCAGGTCTGCATCGGTGAAATCGCAGACCACATCATTGGCGGCCTGGTTCAGGGACAGGGCGGCCTGGCAGAAGCTGTCAATGTCGGCGCAGAGAACGTGGGCGGCTCTGGCCCTCATGGCTGCTATGCCGACAATCCCCGAGCCCGAGGCAAAGTCTATGACCCGCTTGCCCCTGACCAGCTCAGGATGGTCCAGGACATACCGCGCCAGGGCCTGACCGCCTGCCCAGGCAAAGGCCCAGAAGGGCGGCGGCAGACCGATTTCGGCCAGGGCTTCCTCGGTCATCTGCCAGATCGGGGTGATCTCGTCGGCCAGTCGCAGATTGAGCTCAGGCGTGTGGGGCGGGCTCTGCAGTCGGGTATTTTCAAGGATGAAGGCGCGACGGCCCTCAAGACTGGGATCGATCATCGACGAGCTTTAGGCCTGTGGCAGGCTCGTCGCCAGCCTGATCACCGAAAGATAGCCGCCGGGCTCAATCCGCATGCCGTCTGTCACCCCCTTGGCCTTCAGCAGGCGATGGGTCTTCGGCAGGGCATGGCAGGGCAGGTGCATGAACATGTGATGTTCGCAGTGATAGTTCACGTAATAGGGGGCCAGGATGATCCGGGCGATCAGGCCGGCCTTGGTGGTGCGGGCATGGCGCAGGGGATCGGGTTCGTCCTTGGCGATGCAGGCATGCTCGGCAATGTTGCGCAGGCGGGTGATTACCGGGAACCAGGTGAACTGGGGCAACAGCCAGAGGACGGGCCAGGCCCACCAGACGCCCAGGGTTGCGCCCAAAGCCGTGGCGACCACGCCCCCCTGCAGCCAGCGCCGCTTGCGCCGGATTTCCTCCATGATGATCGGCAGGACGGGCTGGCCCGGCTGGCGGGATTTCAGGCGGGCCTGAAAGTCGCCAAACCGCAGCTTGAAGGCGGTCTGGCCGGTCAGGTCCCGGACCATCTTGCGGCGCAGGGAGGTGCGGGTGATGGGAAAGGGCGCTGACAGGCCAAGGTCA
>CAIYSH010000243.1 GCA_903928755.1 uncultured Alphaproteobacteria bacterium
TCATCACAGCCCGAAGGCACCTTCAGGGGTAATCCTGCCAGTGGCCGATGACCTCGCCAGGCAGACGTCGGGAAGCGTCTGGTAAAGGTCAGTCCTTTTCGGCCTCAGCCATGGCAGCTGCAGCCTGGGCCATCATCCTGGCGAAGGACCCGTTGCGGATCATCTCACGGCGTTCCTCAAGCCCCCGATGGAGCTCCACAAGGGTCCTTGCTGCATGTTCGTTCTGCTGGATTGCGGCCCAGTAGGCCGCGACATTCGCCGATTTAGGGATCGGATCTTCCATCCCCGTAGCGGGCAGAACGTTCTCGACCATGAAAAGGCCCGGCACCAGCGCACAGTCAGCCATGGTAAGACGGCCGCAGCAGGCAAACCCGTCCCGACCAATCATTCTGTCCAGGGCCTTGATGTTGCGCAGGACCTGCCCGCCCAGCAGATCAATGATCCCCTGGTTTCGGGTTTCGGCCCGTGACTGGGCCGAGAGCATGAACATGTTGTTCATGATGTAGACATCGCCAATCCGGGCGATTGTCCGGATGTGCGCCGTTTCCCGCGGCGTTGCCCCCAGCATGGGCGGTTCAGGATAGATCGCTTCAAGATACTCCGCGATAACCTCGGATTCCGGCATGGCGTCGCCATCGATATCGAGCACCGGAATGCGGCCGATCGGAAAGTCCTTACGGAACCCCGGCGTTCCGAAGTGGGCAGGGCGTTCAATGCTGATGTCGGTAATGCCCTTGGCATAGATCTGCATCCTGACACGGGCCGAATAGGGACTGAGGTCCCCGGAATAGAGTTTCATCATCTGCATCCCCTCCTGATTTCACCTGTTATCGGCAATATCGGCCAAACCGTCACGGGTTTTGATCCCGGCAGAGGACGAGCGACGTCCGATTGATCACGGGATCGAATTCCGCCCTTCCGATCTTCCCGGCAGCAGACTAGATCGTGCGCGCCCGCACCTGTCGGGAAGTCATTCACTCCCCCTAGGTGGCTCCATGGACAAACACTTCCTTGACTTGCGCCCGACGCACAATTCGCACCGCTGGTATCTGTCGGTGACCCCCGAGGTCACAGTCGGGCCGGCAGGAAAGGAATTCCTGTTTGGCGGGGCCGGGATGTCGGCCGCTGTCCGGGCCATGGAAGCCACCTGTCAGAGGCCGGTCATCTGGGCCACGGCGCAGTACCTGTCTTTTGCCCGCGCGGGCAATATTGTGGACTTCGATGTCCGGGAAATGACCATCGGCAACAGCATCAGCCAGGTCCGCGTCGAAGCCCATATCGGCGATCAGGAAATACTCACGGTCAATGCTGCATTGGGGAAACGCGAAGGCCCTTCGGATCAATGGCGCAAGGCACCTGAAGTTCTGCCACCAGAGGAATGCCAGCCAGTCCAGCACTGGCGCGGCGGCGACAGAAGCCTTCATGCGCGGTTCGAAACACGGGTCGCCGCCGGTCGCTATCCAACACAGTCACTGGAGGGTGGCCGCAGTGATGACGGGCGGCTGGTCACCTGGGTCCGTTCCAGAGAGGGTTTTTCCGCTACGGCTGAGCTGCTCGCAGTGATCGCAGACTTCGTGCCGCAGGCAACGGCCCATGCCGTGGGCTATAATGCTGGCGGCAACAGCCTCGACAATACGGTCCGGTTTGGACACATCACGCCCACGGACTGGATCCTCTGCGACATCCGTATTGAAGCGATCGCCAGTGGCGTGACGCATGGGTCCATCCACATGTTCTCCCGGGATGGCCACCTGATGGCCACATGCAGTCAGTCGCTGATCATGCGCGTCCATGGCGCAGAACAGGTGGGCTAGGGCCCGTGTTCCTGCGCTCTGGTTTCATCCGAAGGAACACCAGTCCCTAGCCAGAGCGCCGTAACCCCCTTAGTAAATATCCTGATGACCCCAGCTCAGACAGACGAACCCATCGCCGTGGCCGAAAACAGCGGCTATCTGCCCCTCTCACGGGTGGGGGCAGTCGGAATCGGCAATGCGCTGGAATTTTACGACTTCCTGTCCTTCGGGCTGTTTTCAATCCAGATCGGACACACCTTTTTCCCCACCAGCCAGACCTCCCATGGACTGCTCTATACGCTGGCAACCTTCGGGGTTGGCTTTGCGACGCGCCCCCTCGGAGGCCTGATCCTTGGAGCCTATGGTGATCGTGTAGGCCGCAAGCCTGCCATGATGTGGAGCTTTGCCCTGATGGGCCTGGCGATCATTGGTCTGGCCCTTACGCCCGGCTATGCACAGATCGGTATCTGGGCTCCCATCCTGCTGGTTTTTTTCCGTCTCCTGCAGGGTTTTGCCCTCGGCGGAGAAGTAGGCCCTTCGACAGCCTTCCTGATCGAAGCCGCCCCCCCGCATCGCCGTGGACTCTATGTCGGCCTGCAGATGGCCACCCAGGACCTGGCTGTGCTGGTGGCTGGCATTGTCGGCTTTCTTTTGACCCTGCTCATGAGCCCCGCGGTCCTGGACGCCTGGGGCTGGCGCGTGGCCTTCCTGCTCGGGGCCGCGATCGTGCCCTTCGGGCTTATGATCCGCAAAAACCTCCCCGAGACGTTCCATGCTCGCGGTGGTGAAACGGCTCCTGAAAAAGGGCGTAGCGAGATCGCCAGGCTCTTCGTTCTGGGCGTCCTCATGCTGGGAGCCTCGACCATTGCCTATTATGGCATCGAGTACATCAACACCTATGCCCAGGATACATTGCATCTGTCGGTAAAGCTGGCATTCGGCACCACAATCCTGCTTGGACTGGTCATGGTCACCACCGATGTCTTCTGTGGTTTCATGACCGACAAGGTGGGCCGCAAGCCGATCATGATCGTGGCGTCGGTCGCCGTTGTCCTGGTCATCATACCGGCCTTTGCAATTCTGAACAGGTTCCCGAACCCCCCGGTGATTTTTGCAGTAACGGCCATACTGGGCATACTGAGTGCCCTGATTAGCGGACCCGCCCTGATCCTGGTAACAGAGAGCCTGCCAATGGCCGTACGGTCAGGCGTGCTCGGAACCCTGTACGCCATTGCCATGTCCGCCTTCGGTGGAACCACACAGTTTGTGGCCAAGGGGTTGATCGAACTGACCGGCAATCCGCTTGCGCCAGCCTTCTACATTACTGCGGCCATGGTCATCGGCATCTGCGCCATGCTGATGCTCCGTGAAACCGCCCCGTCTAGGGTGAAGGCTGAAAAGGCCTGATCCGGGCTTGCCCGAAGACAGGCCTGACCGCCTTGGGACCTAGAGGGGGCGTCGACGCCAGACCGTCATCTGGGCCACGGTGTGCTGATGTTTGCGGGCCGTTTCACGGATCACGAAGGGGAAGTCCTCAGGGCTTCCGACCTCCTCGAACTGGTCGGCCAGGACAAGCTGTAGGGCCCGGTAAGTCGTCCTGGACTCTCCGTTTTCGCGATATCCCCCAAGCCAGTTGGCCCTGGGGGTAAAGGCTTCCAGCCAGGTATAGGGCGAGGTCAGCACCAGCAGCCCCCCCGGCTTGATCCTGGCACCAATTTCATTGAGGAAACGGAGCGGCTGCTGCAACCGGTCTATGAGATTGGCGGCCAGGACCAGATCATAGTCCTTGTATTTCGGCAGCAGGTTCTGCGCGTCACCCTGACTGAAATGTATCCGGGCCAGCTGTTCCGCTTCAAGGCCGAGGCTGGCCAGTGAAGCTTCGCAATATTCCACCAGGTCCCCCTCCAACGGGACGGTGTAACGATACCCCCCCTGGGAGATCATCTGCCCGGCGGCGTCGATGAACCGGGCAGAGAAATCGACACCATCCACATGGGAAAAATGTCGGGCCAGCTCAAGGCTTGCACGGCCGACAGCGCAGCCCAGATCAAGGGCGCGGCCACCGTCCGGGCAGAGCTCTATCGACCTCCGGGCAAGGGCATTCGAGAAATTGGGGACACCGAAATAGGTCTGGCCGTAGTGGAAATCCAGATACTGGCAAACCTGCTCATCGGTTTCATAGGGGTTTTCCAAGGGTGGGCCTTTATAGCTGGAATCGACATATCTGAAGCCTGCATGCTGGAAAAAATGGCGGCGGAAGGCATAGCGCCCGGACGCCAACGCCTCATTTCCGGTGGAGATCCAGCTCCCACCCTTGATCAGGTCGTGTTTGCCATCAAAGGTCGGCGTCGAGAAATCATCATAACGCGGGTGGACCCGAAACCCCTCATATCCGGAGATCGGCGTACTGGTCCACTGCCAGACGTTTCCGACAATATCGTAGAACCCCGCACCTTGCGGAAACCGGTCTACCGGGCATGCGCTGGCGGCATGCTCCAGGTTGATATTGCCAGGTGCCGGGTTCCAGTCCGGCTGATCTCCAGGCACCGCGGCCCGCAGCATCGCCCATTCCGCCTCACATGGCAGCTGGATCGACCGGCCGGTCTCGGCGGCCTTCCAACGGCAGAATGCAGCAGCTTCAAGGGCATTGACGTCCGCCGGCCAGTCCCAGGCCATCGGGACTTCGCAGGTCATGAGCCGCAGGCGGAGCTGCTCTGGATCTTCAGATCGTCCCACCCAGAAAGTGGGTTGATCCGCCCTTGCGAAACATCGCCAGGCCCAGCCCTCGGCACTCCACCACTTCGGCTCGGCATATCCACCGGCGACGACGAAGTCGTAATATTCTGAATTGCTCACCAGCATGCTGGAGGCGGCAAAGGCTTCCAGCGAGACGCGCTGCTGGCCATATTCATTGTCCCAGCCATAGGTCTGGTCGCGCTTGCCGAGCACAATTTCACCACCGGAAACCCGGACTAACCGGTTGACCGGTGCGGCGCGGCGCTCACGTCGCGCCTCCTGGCAATGGGGCCAATGGGGTTGGGGCCGGACCCAGTCGACGGGCAGCTGGCGGATCAGCACACTGGAGGTTTCCAGGTGGATCCTCTCATGCTCGATGCCCATGAGAATGACCCATGCCGGACTGTCCCAGGTGATCGGCAGGGTCAGGGGCATAAGGGAGATGGTTTCGATGACCCGTTCCCTTACCCTGGCGCGATAGTCCCTGAGGGTCGCGATCGAGGGCCAGTCATAATGGCCTTCATCCAGGTCATCCCAGCTCATTTCATCGACGCCGATGGCCACCTGGGCTTCAATCCTGGCATCAATCCGCTGATTGATCTGGCCGTCGGCCAGAAGCTTGTTGATGAAGAATGCGGCCGTATGTCCGTAGTAGAATACCAGGGGGTGACGCAGCGCTATGGCCTTCGTGAACCAACCCCGATCATCGGCAATGCAGTCGTAGAGGCTGTCATAAAGGTCAAATGTCTGACAGAAATACTCAAGGATTTCAGCGCGTTTTGCCTCTACAGAGGTGCCGTCAAGGAGAACCGTGCGGGTGGGGTCTGGCAGCCGTCCTGAGGCTGGCTCAGAGAGATCAAAGGGTCGCACTTAGATGTCCTGCATAATGACGATTGCGCGGCCATACGATGGTGGCCGACGCCTCTCCTACGACGTCGAGGCGGCGCAGGATAACAGAATATTCCATGACAAGGCACGCGCTCGTCGGAGCCGTTTCAGGGTGCACGGGACCGAAACGCCTATGGCAGCGGGTATGTCGCGGTGCGCTGGTCCAGAGGCAGCTGTTTGCTGCGCACCCAACCCAGCATCAGGGTGCTGCCAAAACCGATGGCAACCAGGGGCAGCATGGCTTGAAGCACGTCGGCCGGACTGCGGCCCCCCACCAGCAGCTGGGCTGCTACAATCGGACCCACGATGGATCCGAACCGGCCGGCGCTGACGGCGGCGCCGACCCCCTGCCCTCGCACATCCGTCGGATAGCCGTCGGGTGCCACAGCATAGAGGATGGTCTGTGAGGCCAGGGCCGCAGCGCCCAGCAGGCTGCCGATCAACAAGGCTGAACCAGGCGAGGTCGGAACCATGATCAGCAGTAACAGTCCTGTGCCAAGGGACAGGAAGGTGACGACAATGCCCATCAGGCGGTATCGCGTATCGATTGCCCAGCCTGCTGCCATGGTCGCCATGGCCCCGACCAGGTTGAAGGCCAGCTGGACCCGGGAAGCCTCAGGCTTGGTGAGCCCACGGGAGACCAGCAGGGTCGGGAGCCAGTTGAGCAGCAGATAGAGCACCAGAAGCGTGCAGAAGAAGCTGGCCCAAAGCAGAAGGGTGGGCGCTGCGCGGCCCTGCTGGAACAGGGCGGCCATAAAGCCTGATGATCCGGCCTTCACCTTGCGGACTTCAAGGAACTGCCGCGATTCATGCAGGAACAGCACCAGCATCGGAACCACCAGCAAGGGAGAAACGCCCGCAACATGGAAGACAGAGGTCCAGCTCGCCCCGAGCGCTGGCGTCAGGGTCACAAGGCTGACCAGGGCACCGCCCAGCGGCATGCCGGAATACATGATGGCGACCGCCAGGTTCTTCCGCCGGGAATCTGATGCCTCTGCGACCAGGGCAATCAAATTGGGAAGGGCGCCGCCCAGACCAAGGCCGGTCAGGAAACGCGTGGTCAGCAGGATCGGAAATCGGGTGGACATGGCCGTAGCGACCGTCAGCAGGCCGAACACCACCACAGAACCGATCAGGACCCATTTACGGCCGAAATGGTCGGCAAGACGCCCACCGACGACGGCACCGATCAGCAGGCCCGCCGTACTGGCGCTGAAGAACCAGCCCATGGGCCCGGGCCCCAGGTTGAAAGCCGGCGCAAGCTTTCCGGCGACGACGCCGGCGGCCTGGAGATCCATGCCCTCACAGAGGGCAACAAGCCAGCAGAGGGCAACGGTCATGACGGCAAGCCCCGTCTTTGGCTGCATGGCGATTTCGGATCTGGTCGTCATGATGACCTTCCCACTGACTGCGGTTGTTTTCCGGGCTAACAGGTATCGTGCACCGCACCAATTCCTGATGTCGCGCCAGCAACTTCAGATGGGCAGCTGGGGCAGGAATTCATCACTCGAACCAAGTCTCAACTGTTGAGAGCCTTCACGGGCAATTGTGGCTACCCTTGGTTATCGATTCATGGCGAACTTGGCAGACACACGATAGGGCATTGACTGTGACAAGGCGCGGCCCTGCGACAGCACAAATTGGA
>CAIYSH010000244.1 GCA_903928755.1 uncultured Alphaproteobacteria bacterium
CCACGGGCATAGGTGTTGAAGGTATTGCCGGTTACAAGTACATCATTGATGGTAAATTCATAACCACCGTCCCCGATATAGAGACCCGAAGCACTCTGGGTACAGTCGGTGAGATCCCAGGGGCCGAAGTTGTTATTTCTCACGATCACCCCCTGCACGCTGGACTCAAAGTAGAAGCCCACGAACATATAGGAGACGACGTTGTTTTCAAACAACCAGTTGGTCTGGATAAGGTTAATTGCAGTACGAATTCCGGTGGACATGGTGGCATCCCTGAACCCGATGAACTGGCAGTTTTTGACGTGATTGATCGCCGCACTCTTCCAGCGATTGAAACCCATGAAATAATCAAGATGGGTCAGGTCACAACCCGTGAGTTCCCGGTAACGCCCGGCAAGGTCCGTGCGCGTTGGAAATCCCGGAAGGGACGTGGCCGAGGCCGCGTTCGGCGGAAGACTATCAGAGGGATCGGGCCAGATATTCAGGGCATAGGCCAGATCTGCAAGTGGGTCACCCAGGGTCGATATCTCCCAGTCCACCACCGCGATCACCACACCGTCCGGACCAATGAGGCAATTGTGAACCCCATAGTCGCCGTGGACAATCCGCCCAGGGCCCTGGGCTGGGACGTTATCAAGAAAGAATTGTTCGAGGGTGTAAAACCTTGGATCATCCAGGCCCGCTGGCTCCACAGAAGCCCGCCAGGAGCGGCCCCAGGTCTTCAGTTGGCGGGCAATATACCCTTCGGACTTACCAAGTCCGCCCAGCCCAATCTCTTGCGGATCAAGAGCATGCAGCGCCGCCAGGGCGTCAATGAAGGAATAGGCCATGGCCTCCCGCTTTTCGAAGGGAACAAGGCTTGCCGTATCCTCGGCGTTATAGAGTGGCCGACCATCAATGTGACCCATCACGTAGAACGGCGCACCTGTCACGGCTGTATCTTCGCAAAAACCGAGGGCCCGAGGAACGGGAACCCCGGTTCCGGAAAGGCCACTGATCAGCGCCCACTCACGGCTCATGTCGTGAGCCTTAGGGAGAAGCTCGCCCATGGGAGGGCGGCGAATGACCACCAATCGGCCGTTGGCGTCATCAAGACGATAGGTGAGATTTGAATGGCCGCCTTCGAGACGGGTCCAGGTAAGCGGGAAGGCCAGATCCGGAACATTCCCTGCGATCCAGGCCTCGACGGCAGGAACATTGTAGCCTGGGATGGAAGGCAGACGGGCCATGGTGACTCCATTTATTCAGAGCTCTGGGGCGGAAATATTCAGATTTCAGGCACCAGCTTACAGATCCTGCAGGGCAAGACGGTAAAATTCTGCTGCTGTGCTGAAGAACATGGCGGCCTGCTCATCCTCGGTGAAACCGGTCGCGACAATCTTGAAAGCGTTCCACAGAACCCTGTAGGAAAGGCTGACCTTGTCTACAGGGAAATTGCTTTCGAACATTGAGCGACCTGGGCCGAACAGGTCGATTGCTGCGCGATAATAGTCGCCCTGAGCCTCCACAAAGGCTTTGGATGACAAGCTAAATCCGGGGTTCCTGTGCCACCCATAGCCATTGATCGGCATGGCCATGCCTCCCAGCTTGATGAAAACATTGGGGCAGGCTGCAAGGCGGGTCATGTTCCGGTGCCAGGTCTGGAAGACCTCCTTGCGATCACTGGAATAGGGACCAATCCCCAGGGGACCGCCGAAATGATCCAGCACGATCGGGGTTTCCGGAAACGCTCTCGCAAGGTCTGTCAGTTCCGGAATCTGGGGATGAAACAGCCATGCATCGAAAGAAAGCCCTGCAGGTGCCAGGCGTGCAAATCCCGCTCTGAATCCGGCATCAAGATAGAGCTCCGGGGGCGGATTATGGTGGGATGGCCGGATGGCATCGGACCGATCCCAGGCCGCCGCATGACGGATCCCGCGAAACAGGCCCTGTCCCGCATCAAGATGCGCCGCCAGGACTTCGTCCAGCCGTGCACCAAGTCGCAGATCAGCGGCCCCGACAATTCCTGCGATGACAGGCCCCGGCCGCTTCCGCGACTGCTCGGCAAGCCGGGCGACAAATTCTGTCTCGCCAATACAGGCCAGATGTTCGGGACCCGTGGTCCTGAAGCTGGCCATGCATTCTATGAAGACCGTTGCGACCACCCTGTGGCCTGACCCGGTATCCTCGTCCAGGTCGGCCAGGAGATAAGGATGATCGGGCCGGGGCGGCCAAAGATGATGATGTGGGTCAATGATCCGTCGGGACGGACTCAGTACCGGTTCGATGGGCCGTGCCACCATATCCTGATCCATTGCCAGTCAACCCGATGACCTGCGCCGTTTGCCGTAGACCCATGTTATACAGGAAGCATCCGGTGTCACTGTGGCACTCAAGTCATGACCTTTCGCCCAGGCAGGCACGCGCCACGACCCGATCATTGACGGGGCCGGACCTTCAGTATGGAGATCCGGATCGGGGCCATCGGATATCACCTGACAGCGCGATTACACATGCTAATCTTCACTCAAAATCAAGCCATGGGGAGGCTATCAAGTGCTGTCGGACGATGAAAAGGAACAGTTTCGCAAGCTGGGCTACCTGATCAAGCCAGCCATGCTCGACCCCAAGCGTGCCGCTGCCGTTGCTGAAGAAATTGATCGGTATGTTCAGGTTGAACCCGGTTTTGATGGCAGCAATATCTGGAAATA
>CAIYSH010000245.1 GCA_903928755.1 uncultured Alphaproteobacteria bacterium
GGAAAAGTTCACTCCGAAGCCAGATATCGGACTCAAATCTATAATGCGATCCTCGAAAACTATCCTGTTACCCGTAATTACTCTGGATACATAGTTCATCTGCCTGCACCCGGCCCAGCCAAACATCTCATGGTCCAACCAAACCGCATGGTTGGAAACATGGTGCGTCGAGATCTGGCTCCGGCCGTTCCTTAGATCGCCGCCTCGATGAACTTCGGGCCGGGCTCCTTCATGGCCCGGGAAAAGGCGGCTTCGAACTGTTCGGCGGTTTCGCATCGGACGGCCTCGACACCCATCCCTTTGGCCATGGCCACCCAGTCGATTTTCGGATCGCCCAGGTCCAGCAGTTTGCTGGCAGATGGCCCCGGATTGCCCGAGCCGGTCCGGCCCATTTCAATATTCAGGATCCGATAGCTGTGGTTGGCGAAGACCACGACGGTGACGTCGAGATTTTCCCGGGCCAGGGTCCAGAGCGCCTGGACGGTATACATGCCCGCCCCGTCACCACTGAGTGCCACCACTTTCTGATCTGGTCTGGCCACGGCTGCGCCGATGGACAGGGGCAGGGCGATACCGATGGCCCCGCCGGTCAGGGCCAGAACCTCATGGGGTGCGGCAGTCAGGCAGGGCACTGCGACAGCGCCGCCTGAGGTGACCGCATCATCGCAGATGATTGCACCTTCTGGCAGGTGCCGGGCAATGGACCGACCGCAGGCCTGGGGCGTCAGGCCACCGGTCGGGGCAGCTTCGGGGCGACGAAGGGTTTGGACCGGGCCGGTCGCAGGGGCACCCAGGGCGTCAGCGAGGGCCTGCAGGCCAAGCGCGGCGTCTTCGCTGCGGGCGCAGAGGGTCAAGGTCTCGCAGCCCTCCGGAACCAGCACGCTCGGCCGGTCAGGATAGGCGAAGAAGGCCACCGGCATGGTTGTGCCCGCATAGACCATCAGGTCGACGCCCTCGAGGTCGGCCAGGGCTGCCTCACCGAAATACTGCATGCGGCCGGGCACAAAGACCCCTGCCCCCCGGGCCTGTCGGGACACGAAGGTGTCGGCAAGGACCCGGACTCCATGGGCCTGCAGGCGGCTGGCCTGGGCAAGGGCTGCCTCCCGACAAGCCTGACCACCGATCAGCAGGACAGGCTTCCTGGCTGTGCGCAGGGCCTTGGCGACGACGTCCACCGTTTCGCCTGCGGGCGCCGTGCGGGTCGGGACCGCGACTTTGGCAGCCCCGTTCCTGGTTTCCGTCCAGGCGGCGTCTGCTGGCAGGATCAGGCTGACCGGACCGCCGGGAGGGCCATAGCTGGCGGTGATGGCCTCTGCCGTGATGGTGCCCACCGTGTCGGCGGTATCAGCCGACTTCACCCAGATGGAGTTCGGCTTCACCAGGGTCGGAATGTCCGAATTCAGCGGGGCGTCATACTGGCGATGATAGGTGGCGTGATCGCCGATCACATTGACGATGGGGGTGTAGGCCCGCCGGGCATTGTGCAGATTGGCCAGGCCATTGCCATAGCCCGGACCCAGATGCAGCAGGGTGCAGGCCGGGACGTCAGCCATCCGGCCATAGCCGTCAGCGGCCCCCGTTGCCACGCCCTCGAACAGGCACAGGACCGGCCTCATGGATGGCTGGCGGTCCAGGGCGCTGACAAACTGCATTTCACTGGTGCCCGGATTGGCAAAGCAGGCCGTGACGCCATTGGTCACCAGGGTCTCGATCAGGGCGTCTGCACCGTTCATTGCCTTCGGGCCTCCCAACCCGTTGTCATTTGGTCCTGGCCTGGGCTCAGGAAAAGTCCATCACGCCAGGCCCCGGGGCCTGGGCAAAGAGATCGGCCACAGCCTGGGCCCGCAGGTTCCGCGCCAGGGCCTGGGCGATATAACCCTTGTCGGTGATTTCCCCGGCATTGGCATCAGGCGCACTGTCGAGGACCAGGGCCCGGACGACCTTGCCGCCCGAGCCCCTGGCTGTGGAATTGTGGCGCTCCACACCCGCACGCACGGCAGCTTGGATCAAGGCCGGATCAAAGCCCGGCTTGGGATAGAACAGCAGGCCCACATTCTCCTGGCCCTCGCCACAGACCACTGCATCGGTCACCGGATCGCCGACCGCCCCGACCGCGGAAATCCGCAGTTCACCGACCGAAACAAAGGTGCCGCTGGCCAATTTGAAATTCTCCGAAAGCCGGCCGTCAAAAGCCAGCCCCTGCTCCGGGTCGGAAGTGTCGATCCAGCGGGCTGCATCGCCCAGGCGATAGAAACCGTCTTCGTCAAACGCGGCGGCCGAAACCTCCGGCAGACCCAGATAGCCCGGAGTAATCTGCGGGCCCTTGACCCGGAATTCCAACCGGTCGCCCTCCGGTGCCAGCTTTACAGAAGTACCCGGCACCGGCAGGCCCATCATGCCCATGCGGGCATTGGGCCAGTGGACATTGGCCGCCGTCGGTCCGGTCTCGGTGGCACCATAGCCGCTGCCAAAGCTGATCCTTTCGCCCACCGTCGCCACGGCCACCGCCTGGATCCGGTCACCGATTTCCTGGGACAGATTGGCCCCGCCATATTGCAGGACCCGTACCCGGGCAAAGAAGGTCCGGGCCAGATCCGGGTCCTGCTCCAGGGCGCTGACAAACAGCATCCAGCCGGCGGGGACCATGTTCTGATAGGTGGTCGGGATCTCCTTGAGGTTCCGGATCGTCTCGTCGAACCTTCCGGCAACGGGCTGGCCAGCATCGATATAGAGGGTTCCGCCACGGTGGGTGATCAGGTGCAGGATGGAATTGGCACCAAGACTGTGGCTCCAGGGCGCGGAATTGACCATGACCGGCGGCTCGTCATCGTCAAAGCACGAGGTGATCTGCGCCACATTGGCCGCCATGTTCCGGTGCAGACAGGTCACCGCCTTGGGGCGTCCCGTGGACCCTGAGGTCAGCAGGTATTTGGCCGTGTCGTCAGGGAGCGCGCTGGCCCCGACAGGGCTGGCCTTGAGTAAGTCCTGAAAAGAGACCGACCCCGCGCAGGCACCCTTTCCGGCGATGACGGGCAGGCCTGAGAGGAAGGGCGCGTTGAGGGCGTCACGGAACAGCCCGGCGTCCTCGGTATAGACCGCAGCGGGATTGAGCACCTCCACCGCATGGGCCAGCCGGGTCAGGTTGGCGCCCGGCAGGCCATACTGGGGCGAAACCGGTGCGACCGGCATGCCCTGGCTCATGGCGGCGTACTTGATCAGGGCGTGGTCTATTCCATTGCGGGCCAGGATCAGCAGGGGCCGAGCTCCCACGACGCCAAGACCTCGCAGACCACCAGCCAGGGCGCTGACCCTGGCCTGTCCCTCCCCATAGGTCAGGGTCCGCCAGCCTTCGCCGTCCCGCTCGGCCAACCAGACGCGATCAGGCTGAAGGGTCGACCAATGGATCAGGGGCTCGGAAACCGTGGCAAAGGCTCCCTTGATCGGGGTGGCGTTGAACAGGATGACCGTCCCGTCCGGGCGACGCTCAACCTCGAGACGGCGCGGCGCATAACGAGGGTCGCGAAAGGGGGCTGTGGTGATGTCGGGTCTGGCGTCCATGATCCAGACGCTTACAGGCCAGACCGGGTTCCCGCCAAGGGGGCAGAAACCCTTTCCATGCCGCCGGACCTGTCTGCCGTGATGAAAACTGCAACCGAACAGCAGATGACGGGGTTCAGATCCCGCCAACCTGCCCCCATATGAGGGTGTCATCCATCTGGGCGATCAGGCCAATTCAGGCTAACCCTCCAGAGACGCCCTGACCATCCCCACCCAAGGACCTCTTCATGACCAAGACCCTTCGCCTTCTGACCCTGACCTCTGTCGCGGCGCTGAGCCTCTCCACTGCAGCCTTCGCCCAGGCATCCCGGGACCCCGCCGGTGTTCAGGCCGGAACCTATACCCTGGAGTCCAGCCATGCCCGGGTCGTCTTCTCGGTGTCGCACATGGGGTTTTCCACCTGGTATGGTGATTTCGCCGGGGCCACCGGCACCCTGATCCTTGACCCCAAGGCCCTGGCCGACGCCAGGCTGGACGTCAGCATTCCCGTCGCCAGTGTCACCACCACCAATGCCATTGTGGACGGCGAACTGAAGAGCCCGGCCTGGTTTGACGCGGCCCAGTTCCCGACCATTACCTTCCACTCGACCAAGGTCGACCTGACCAGCCCGACCACCGCCAAGGTGACCGGCGACCTGACCTTCCACGGCGTGACCAGGCCCACCACCCTGGACGTCGCCTTCAAGGCGGTCGGCGCCAACCCCATGTCCAAGAAGATCACCATCGGCTTTGACGCCACCGGTGCCCTCAAGCGCAGCGACTTCGGCCAGAAGACCTATGTGCCGATCATCGGCGATGAGGTCGGCCTGCAGATCAGCGCGCCCTTCGAAAAGAAGCCGGGCTGAGCCACCCGACTGATCTGACGACCAGGCCGGCTTCGAGAGATCGGAGCCGGCCTTTTTCTTACGAAACCGACAGGGTCTCGCCGAAGCGGACGGGCTCGCCAAGGCTTGGCGCGACGATCTCGCCATCCTGCATGACCAACCGGCCGCGGATGATGGTGGCCATGGGCCAGCCCCTGGCCTCGAAGCCGTCAAAGGGGGTCCAGCCCACCCGGGTTCCCATGTCCTCATGACGGATGGTCCGGCGGGCCTTGAGGTCCACCAGGGTGATGTCGGCGTCGTTGCCCACCGCCAGGCGGCCCTTGTCGGCCAGGCCAAACAGGCGCTGGGCGCCATGGCTGGTCAGGTCGACAAAACGTTCGAGGGACAGGCGCCCCTCGGCCACATGGGTCAGCATGACCGCCGCCAGGGTCTGAACCCCGGGCATGCCGGAGGGCGAGGCCGGATAGGGCCGGGCCTTTTCCTCACGGGTGTGGGGGGCGTGGTCGGATCCCAGGACATCGGCGACGCCCAGCTGGACCCCCCGCCACAGGCCCGCCTGATGGACCGCGCCACGGATGGGCGGATTCATCTGGGCGAAGCCCTTCAGGCGCTCATAGGCCTCGGGCGCGGTGAGGGTCAGGTGCTGGGGGGTCACCTCGACGCTGGCCACGTCCTTGTTCTTCGCCAGGAACTCCATTTCTTCGACCGTGGTCACGTGGAGGACGTGAATGCGCTTGCCCAGGCGGCGGGCGATGCGGACCAGACGGTGGGTGGATTCCAGGGCCGAGGCGGCGTCGCGCACCTCTTCGTGGCTGGTCCAGTCGCCGGTGCGGGCCAGGGGCCGGCGTTCGGCCAGACGGTATTCATCCTCGGAGTGGAAGGCTGCCCGACGGTTCACATGGCGCAGGACCTGCTCAATGCCTTCGTCGTCCTGGACCAGCAGGGTTCCGGTGGAGGCGCCCATGAAGACCTTGATCCCGCAGCAGCCGGGCAGACGCTCCAGCTCCCCCAGGAACCGGGCATTGTCGTGGGTGCCGCCCACATAGAAGGCGTGGTCGCAGTGCATCCGGCCCCGGGCCCGGGCCAGCTTGTCGGCCAGGGCGTCCGGGTCGGTGGTGGTGGGCTCGGTATTGGGCATTTCGAAGACCGCCGTCACCCCGCCCAGCACAGCAGCGCGGGAGCCGGACTCGAGGTCTTCCTTCCATTCCAGCCCCGGCTCGCGGAAGTGGACCTGGGTGTCGATGATCCCGGGAATGACCGTCAGGCCCGTGGCGTCGATCACCTGGCCAGCCGAGGCCTGTGACAGGTCGCCGATCTCGACAATCTTGCCACCACGCGCGCCCACATCGGCCATGCCGCGGCCGGCATGGTTCACCACTTCGCCGCCGCGGACGATCAGGTCATAGGTCTGGGTCATCAGCTTTCCGCCAGGAGTTTTGTGGCTGCATCCACCACGGTTTCCACCGTCAGATCCATCATGTGGCACATGGTCTGCTGGAACCCGGGATCAACGGCCAGGATGGTTTCATAGTCACGGGGCCCGCGAACGATCCGGGTTTTCTCCCCCCAGGGACCGTAGAGCGCCTCGTCCGAAGGTCCGAACAGGCCAAGGGTCGGTGCCCCGGCTGCGGCTGCCATGTGCATCAGACCGGAGTCATTACCCACAAAGATCCGCGCATGTCTCAGACAGGCATGGGTGGTCAGAAGATCAACCTTGCCCACCAGGTCAATGAACCGGTCCTTGGGCACCACATGGCGCAGGGCGGAGACGGCACCGGCATCCTCAGGACCGCCAAGCACCATGATCCGTCCCCCATGCAGGGGGCCGCCCTGATCCACCAGACGGATCGCCATCTGGGCGAACCGTTCCAGCGGCCAGGTCTTGCCAACCCAGTTGGCGGCAGGAGCCAGGGCGAGGATGGGACCTTCACCCGCTGTAATGTCAGCGGCCAGGGCTTCCGTTTCGGGGGAGGTGAAAAGGTACGGGGCGGGAGGGTCGGCTTCGAGGTTCAGAACCCGTGCGGCCTCGACCACCTTGTGAACTGGCGGACCGGGAATGCGCTTGAACACCGCCCGACGTCGGCGGTTCAGGAACCCGCTCAGGGCAGAGCCGCGCATGTCGACCACCAGACCCCATCGGGTCTTGCGGACCTGGCGCCACAGCCGGAACCAATGCCGACCATCCCTGGCCTTTTCGAAAACGATGATCTCTTTAAGCCCAGGCAGGTCATTGAAAAGTCCCGCCGCAGCAGGACCGGCCACAATGGTGAAGCTGGCATTCGGGATCTCTTCCGACAACCGGCGCACCAACCCCGACGACA
>CAIYSH010000246.1 GCA_903928755.1 uncultured Alphaproteobacteria bacterium
TAGGGCGCAGGGTGTCCGGAAAAGCCCGATGAGCGGCGTCGCAGCTTGCCTCAGTGGATGAAACTGGTTCCCGGCCTCCGCCGGGATGACCGGTAGGTCAGGCCCCCGGAATCGGCGCGATTTCCATGTTGTCGACCCCGTCTCCGGGGAAGATCGAAAAGTGCGGGTGGCCGATGAACATCCGGCCCGCCGCCTCACGGCTCCCGGCCTTGACAACCACCTCGCCTGAGATGGCATTCGAGACCTCAGTGATCCTGTCTTCATTGACGCGCAGGAGCGCCATGAAGGTCTTCATGGTCTACTGTGCCATTTCCTAAAGCCCGAAGTCGGCGCTCACCGGGGCGTGGTCGCTGGGGCGTTCCCATTCACGCACATCGTCATGTACCCGCGCCATGGCCTTGCCGGTGCGCAGGGCGGCCGCCTGCAGGCCCGGACTGATCCAGATATGGTCCAGCCGCAGGCCACGGTTGGAGGCGCGGAAGTCGGCGGCTCGATAACTCCACCAGGAAAACAGCTTCTGCGGATCTGGAATGGCCTCCCGCACCAGGTCGATGAAGCCCAGGGCGGCCTTCAGCTCGGCCATTGCAGCGATTTCGATGGGGGTATGGCTGACCACACGCGACATCTGCTTGTGGCTCCAGACATCGAACTCACCAGGCGCCACATTCAGGTCCCCGACAATGGCCAGGGGTGCCTTGGGGTCCCGGCGGGCCATTTCGGCGGTCAGCTTCTCGAAAAAGTCGAGCTTGTGGTCAAATTTGGGGTTCTCGGCCCGGTCGGGCACGTCCCCGCCGGCCGGAATGTAGAAGTTCTGGATCTCGACGCCCTCGACGACCGCGCCCACGACCCGGGCATGCCCCTCGCGGCAGACCCCCAGCACCGGCGCATCGCTGATCGGCAGGCGCGAGGCGATGGCCACCCCGTGGGAGCCCTTCTGCCCGGCGATCCTCAGGTGCGGCAGGCCAGCGTCCATAAAGGCCTGACGGGGAAATTCCCCCTCCTGACACTTGATCTCCTGCATGCACAGGACGTCGGGCGCATTTTCCGCGACGAATTTCTGAACCTGCTCGGCCCGAAGGCGGACAGAATTGACGTTCCAGGTGGCGAGTCGAAGCTGCATGCCCCCGGTTAGAGCGGGAAGTCAGGCGATGGGCAAGGCGGCGGTTTGCCGAAGGCCAGCCCCGCGCCTAGTCTGAGGGCTCAGACAGCCCATGGACCAAAACGCCTTGCCCGCCACTCATGCCTTCACCGCCCCCGCCGGCGCCCGCCTGGTCTGGCATCAGTTGGGTGAGGGCCGTCCGGTCCTTCTGCTGCACGGCTTCATGTCCAGCGCCGACGGCAACTGGTTCGCTCCAGGCATTGCGAGACGGCTGGCCGAGGCGGGTTTCCGGGTCATAGCCCCCGACTGCCGGGGTCATGGCGACTCCGACGCCCCCACAGACCCCGCCGCCTGGCCCGCCGACATCATGACTGCCGACGCGCTCAGCCTCATCGCCCATCTGGGCCTTACCGACTTTGACCTGGCCGGTTATTCCATGGGCGGACGCACCGCCGCCCGGGTCATGGTGAGGGGCGCCCGGCCCCGGCGCTGCATCATCGGCGGCATGGGGGATTTCGGGATCATGGAGGCCGGGCCCCGGGCCGCCGCGTTCGCAGACGCCCTGCGCCACGGGGAAGCCGCTGCCGATCCGGTCATGGGCCGAACCATAGCCAGACGGGTCGCGGTCCTGAACCTCAATCGCGACGCCCTGCTGGGGGTTCTGGCCGCCTTCGCCCCGACCACCCGTGAAGAGCTGGCCGCAATCCCCGTCCCCACCCTGGCCATTCTGGGGGACGCCGACCACGACAACGGCTCGGTTCAGGGCCTGGCCGACATCATGCCCGCCTGCACCCCCCTGCGCCTGCCCGGCGATCACGCCGGACTGGTGGGAACCGCGGCGTTCGCGGAGGCGCTGACGGCGTTTCTGGTGAAGGGCCCGGTCTAGGGTTCCAGACCTGCGATAAGGTCCAGCAGGGGTTCAATCAAAAGATTGGGGTTGGCCGCGACATTGCGAAACCAGGGTTCACCTGCAATCCGCGTCCGGGAGGCCATGCCTGGCGGGAGCTGATCCGCAACGGCCTCAAACCGGTCGGGGTTTCGCGGCCGCCATACCACGACGCCGGTCAAAGGCTGACAGAGCAATTCCAGCATGGGATTTGCCTCCACCGCTGCTGCGAAACGCCCGGCCTTTTCCATGGCCTCCCCGAGGCGGCTTTCCAGACCCTTTCTGCCGAAGGCCAACAGGCTGGCCGCCAGATTTCCCGCCGCCGTCACACCATGGGACCCCAGCAGGCCCACATTGGGTCGGGCCAGATAGGCGCCCCCAAAAGACAGGGCCTCGTGGGCCCTTTCAGCCTCGCGGAACAGGACCAGGGCTGATTCCTTGGGCTGGAAAAGCCATTTGTGGGCCGACACCGCTACGGAGTCCGCACCCTCAATGCCGTCAAGCAAACCCGACCAGCGGTTTGTCAGCCTCAGGGGCCCCGCCCAGGCCGCATCCACATGGGTCCAGGCGGCGCGGCCCGTCAGGCTCAGGTCATCAATCGCGCCGGTGGAGGTATGTCCGGCGGTCAGGACCAGGGCGGCGTCTGAAAGATCCTGCGGCAGGGCGTCGGTCAGGATCCGGCCCAGACGGTCACTGGGGAGGGGCTCGAAGGACAGGCCCAATAGATCGGCGGCCTTGGGGATGGAAACATGGGCCGCAGCGCTCGCCAGAACCCGGCGGACGCCCTTCAGCTTGCGGGCCGCCCAGAGGGCCGTGATGTTGGCGGGGGTGGACCCCGGGGTCATGTGTCCACCGTCCATGCCGAAGGCTGGCGCCAGCCAGGCGACCACCTGGGCCTCAAGGTCGATCCCCGCCGGGGCCGTGGCGGGATGCAGGAGGTTCTGGTTCCGGGACGCCGCCCACAGCGAGGTCACCCAGCTCACCGCCGGCGTCGGCGGATCCATGTGGGCGAAGGCCGCGCCA
>CAIYSH010000247.1 GCA_903928755.1 uncultured Alphaproteobacteria bacterium
AAGCAGGGCGTTGGCGCCGCTCCTTCCAGCGAGCCCGAACAGGAGGCGGTCTCCATTCTGGCTGACATCCTGGGTCAGGCGCCAGCGGAGGGCAAGATTGCTGGACCCCCGGTCAGCCTGCCAGCCCACTATGTCACCCGGATAGTCCATCTTGAGCATTTTGGCATAGCTGTCGAAAGCCATCCTGACCCGGTCGGCGGCAACCGCCAGGTCTGGCGAGGAGCAGGAAACGGCATATGCCCTGGTCATGGCCTTCCTGGAGACGCCGCGAACAATGCCGGGGTCGATTCCAGCGCGCAGGGCGGCTCCTCGAGCCTGGAATTTGGCGACATTGAGCGCGGATCCGACGGCCGGGTCGAAAAATCCACATCTTGCATCGGCCGCCGACATGAGGGCGCGCTCGTAATAGAGATCCAGGCTGGAAGCAGAGGCCTGTCCTGGCGCGACCAGAATGGCGAGACTGGAAGCCAGTCCCAGCCATGGTTCAACCTGGCGACGCACGGTTCTGTGCAGACTCGTCATGGGCAGGTGTTTTTCTTGTATGCTCGTTTCCAAGGGCTCCAACCTAGGCCCGACGCGTTTCCGTTCCGTTATCGAGGCCCGCACTGATCATGATGTTTTCTTCCGACATTTGGGTGGCCGCCCTGATCCGCCGGGCCGAGTTGGGAGGCGCTTTCGGCATGGTGATACGCAAGGGCGATGCCCGGGCTGGCAGCGTTCTGATCAAGGTCCTGAACCGGGCGCAGGGCACAGCACGATTATATGCCGAGGCGACCCGTGGTGATGGCGAAAAGGTCTGGATGCGCCCTAACCTCTCGGAACAGGAGCCTGATCTTGATGCCTATATTGCGCGTGCCACCCGCGTGGATCCCGACATCTGGGTCGTGGAAATCAGTGATCGGGACGGTCGGCATTTCCTGACCGAGCCGGTGGAACGGGACTGAGGATTAAGGATAAATTCCCCATATTCAAAAAGAGGTGGGAAAGGCTGTTGGGCTAGATTGCTCACTTCCTTCAACAAGCAATCCCTTGTCTGCACATGTTATTCCTGATGAACAATACTGTGCTCGAGATAGATCCGTCCGAGCATGTGCCTGAATTGCAGGGCCATCGTTTCCGGGGGCTCAGCTTTGACGACGTCATGTACATGGGTCGGGAACTTTTCTCGCAGTATCCGGATCTGCAGATCAGTCACCCCCAGAGGGCGCAACGCCTCGCCTATCTGATCGTGATGAAGGCACCGGGCATCAATGCCATCCAGTTCCTGCCTGGTTACCCTGGCTGCAGACCGGAACATGTTTCGTTCCGCTACTGCGATCTGGCCTTCGAGATCATGGCCAACATGATTTCGCGTCAGAGGGGTGCGGGGCTGGACTCGGTGTGGGTGAATACCAATGTCTGGGGGCGCCTGGCCGCCTGAACGGCCATGTGAAATGCGCGAGGTGGTTTGCCTGTCAGGCCGGGTCGCGCTACCTCCCTGTCCATGAGCCAATCTCCTCCTGTCGAAGCGGCCCGCCGTCGCACCTTTGCGATCATTTCCCACCCGGATGCCGGCAAGACCACGCTGACCGAAAACCTGCTGCTGGCCGGGGGAGCCATTCGAGCCGCCGGCCAGGTCCGGGCACGCGGCGAGAACCGCCGGACCCGTTCTGACTGGATGAAAATCGAACGGGAGCGGGGTATTTCCGTGTCCGCCAGTGTCATGACCTTTGATCATGAAGGTCTGATGTTCAACCTGTTGGACACGCCGGGCCACGAGGATTTCTCGGAAGATACCTA
>CAIYSH010000248.1 GCA_903928755.1 uncultured Alphaproteobacteria bacterium
AGCCTCAGGAGTTCCTGACCCAGCAGGCCCGCAACCATGAGGTTATGCCTCCACGGTGAGGTCTTGCTCCTGTCGAAATTGATCCCGCTGGGCGCAAGCGTCGGCGTGAAATAGGTGACCGGCTGGTCCATGCCGGGTGCGCTGGTCTTTTCGATCCCGGGCTGGATGCCCATGGTTATGACGCCCCAGCCATAGTTATGGCCCTTGCGTATGATGTTGATTTCATCCCCGCCCGTCGGGCCGTGCTCGGCCTCCCAGAAGAGGCCAGATACGGGATCGATGGCCATGCCCTGCGGATTTCGATGCCCATAGCTCCAGATGCTGGCGATGGCCCCCGTTGTCTTTGTGAAGGGATTGTCCAGGGGAATGGAGCCGTCGTCATTGATCCGATGGATCTTGCCCAGAGGGCTCGACAGGTTTTGCGCATTCCTCATGTCGCCACGTTCTCCCAGAGAGAAGAACAGGTGACCGCGCCCGTCGAACAGGAAGCGGGAGCCAAAGTGGACATTTGAAGCGGAATAGACGGCGGGCGGCGCGCGGTAGATCACCTGGCTGTCGACCCAGGTGTTGTCCTTGATCCTGCCGCGGATCAGCACGGTCATGGAGGGGGGGCTGGGCGGTCGGGCCGGCGGTGAGCCTGGCGGCGTCTGTGGGGGTGGTGGAATTTCAGCGCCCGCGAGCACTTCGGCATATGACAGGTATATCCACCCGTTTTTCGCGAAATCGGGATGGACTGCCACATCCATGTAGCCGGCATCCTGCCGGACCCAGGGGGAGGGAAGACCTTTCACTGGCTCCGGGGCCAGAACTCCGTCGCGGCCGATCGTCCGAAGTCGACCGCTCCGTTCCGTCACCAGCAGACGGCCATCCGGCAGGAAGGCCATGGCCCAGGGGGTGTCCAGGTCACGGGCGACCACAGCCACCCGCACACTCTGCTTGCGGGTCTTGACGACCTGCCCGTCCGGATTGGTGACAAAGGGTGGCCTTGCAGACAGATTTGATTTCTGCAGCCGCAGATAGGCCGCGATCTGGAAAATCTGGCCTTCGCTGTAGAGGTCCCTGACGTTTGGCCCGGCCTTGGTCGGATGGGCGTCGCGGATCCGATCCGTCAGGGCTGGATCGGAAAGGGCGAGCAGCTTGTCGCTGAACAGGCCCGGCGCACTCTGACCGGCCAGCGTCGATCCATGGCAACTGGCGCAGGCGGCATTGAAGATCTGCGGTCCTGTCTGGCGGGCACCGGGAAGCGGCGGTTGTCCGAAGGCCTGCGCGGCAGCTTCAGGCGCGGGGATCAGGATCGCCGCCAGGGCCGCAACAATAGTCATCGCAGGGTGCCGGATCGCTGCCGTCGGCAGGCCCGCTGAAACGGGCTGTAACCTGGTTTCGGGTTTGTTGGTCATGGGTGTGTTCCGACAGTCAGTGAACAGGGGCCGCAAGGGACCCGTTCCCGAACTTCACCGTGCTGACAATTCCCCGCGACCCGCAATTGGCCGTTTCCGACCGCTCATTCTCAAAGGGTGAGAAAGGAGGGCGGTTCCAGCCCGGCCCTCGCCTTGGCCTTGGCAGGCGGACTGCCTAGCGTGATCTGGGCTGTTCCGGCTTCGGGTCGGGAAAAGAACAATCATTTGACCTGCGCGAAGCGCGGGCTCGGGGAGAACCAATGACTACCACCCACATTCAACGCAGCGCGTTTGGTCGCGTACTTCTGTCGTCAACGGCGGTTGTCGCCCTGCTTGCGGCACCTCAGCTGGCGAGCGCCGCTGACGCCGCCAAGCCGGGGTCCGACGAAACCCTGCTCAATGAAGTCGTGGTGACCGGCTCCAGCATCCGCGGTGTTGCCCCGGTCGGTTCGGCGCTGATCGGCGTGACCAAGGATGCCATTGCCCTTCAGGCTCCGGCCAACACCAAGGAACTGCTGTCCTCGATTCCCCAGCTCGGGAACTTCGGTGCCAATGCCGAACAGTCGACGTCGAACCGTTTCCGGACCGCTGGCTTCCAGCCCAACATCCATAATCTCGGCATCTACGCCACCCTGACCCTGGTGAACGGTCACCGCATCGCCCCGACCGGCGGCGAAGCGGTGTTCCCCGATCCCTCGATGATCCCGGTCATCGCCCTGCAGCGGGTTGAGGTCATCGCTGATGGTGCCTCCGCCATTTATGGTTCGGACGCCGTCGCCGGCGTGGTGAACTTCATTTACCGCAAGAACGTCGAGGGTATCGAAGCCCAGGCAACCTACGGCTTCAACGACACCCGTTATGGCAAGCGCGACTTTGCCATACTCGGTGGCCACAAGTTCGACCGCGGCAGCATCATGGCTGCCTATGAGCACTCTGAAGCCAAGTCACCCTGGAACACGGAAATTCCGGTCATTGCCCGTGGTGGCGACCAGACTTCAGTGGGCGGTCGCGACCTCCGCGGCACGGTCTGCCTCAACCCGACCATCCGGGCTGTCAGCTCGCTCAATCGCCCGACAGGTACCACCTATCAGTGGTCGTCCCTCTCGACCAATGTGGTTGACCAGCGCTGTGGCGTCCTGAACCAGCAGACCATCATTCCCGACAACAAGCGTGATGCCTATCTGGTCAATGGCGAATATCAGCTCACCGATACGGTCAAACTCTGGACCGAAATCAACTACTCCATGTACAAGACGGTGGCTTATGGCGGCCGTCAGACCCTGAACCTGATCGTTCCCAACACCAATCCCTACTTCAAGGCGATCCCGGGCCTTGCCGGTCAGACCCGCGAGTTCGTGATCCGCAGCGGTCTTGGCCTGTTCGACGGGATTGTCAGTCACCAGGAGGCCGAATTCGCTGGCCTGACGGTGGGCCTGGACATCGACCTGGGCAAGGACTGGAAGGGCACGCTGATGGCCCATGCGTCCCGGACGCGTGACTTCAATGAAAGCCCCGAACTTGACCTGATCAACGCCCAGAAGGCGGCCAATGGAACGACCCTGACCACTGCGCTGAACCCTTTCGGTCAGGCCGCCGACAATAACGCTGCGGTTCTGGCCTCGATCAACAATGGCTTCTCCCAGAACAACAAGTCCAGCCAGCGCCTGCGCGAAATCCAGTTCAAGGCTGACGGCCCGCTTTTCGCCATTCCCGGTGGTGATGTCCGGGCCGCTGTGGGGGTCGACTATCGCGGTGACCAGGCGATCCAGCTGCAGACCGCCGGATCCATGGCGCCCGGGTCCAGCTTCTTCAACATCGTCCGTGACGACAATATCAACCGGACCATCGCCGCGGTCTTCTCTGAGGTGAACGTGCCCCTGGTCAGCGACGAGAATGCCATGCCGGGTGTTGCCGGCCTGACTGTCTCGCTCTCTGGTCGCTACGACTATTACGACTCCTACGGCGGCAAGGTGAACCCCAAGGTCGGGGTCGTCTACTCACCCATCAAGGGCCTGAATGTCCACAGCAGCTATGGCACCAACTTTGCCGCACCGAACGCCGGTCTGATCACCAGCATCTTCTCGGTCCCCCAGACCAACTCGAACTATAATCTGCGGGTTGCAACCGGGCAGTACGCTGGCGAACTTCTCGGCACGGTCAATGTATTGAATGTCGGCGGCGGCAATCCGGACCTGGAGCCAGAAGAAGCCAAGACCTTCAGCTTCGGTGTGGATTATTCACCGACCTGGTCTTTCCTGGATGGCCTGCGGGTGGGGGTCACCTATTACAAGGTCGATTATACCAACCTGATCTACAAGGCGACCAATGTTGATGTGGTCACCAATCCGGCCTTTGCGGCCTACCGGATCATTCACCCGACCGATGCCCAGATCGCCGACTATCTGAAGCTCTATCCCTCGCAGCAGCCGATCACCACCGGCTTCGATGTGATCTTCAACTCCAACGCCATCAACATCGGGGCCCGTCGCATTGCCGGGGTGGACATTGACGCGGCCTATGCCCTGCGGACGGACAATGCCGGTGTCTTCAACTTCACCGTCAACGCCAACCGCCAGTTGGCATATGACCAGCAGGTCAGCAATGGTCAGGCCTTTACGTCTTCCCTTGGGACCTTTCTGGCCCCCAAGTGGAAGGCCCAGAGCCGCCTGACCTGGAATCTGGACCCCTACACCGTGTCGCTGACGGCAAACTATGTCAGCAGCTTCATCAATACCTCGATCACGCCGAACCAGAAGGTCAAGCGCAACACGACCTATGATCTGAGCGCGTCTTACAAACTGCCGGACTTCGGCATTACCAAGAACGCCCAGATCCAGATCCGTGCGGCAAATCTGACCGACCAGCAGCCGCCCTTCTATGACAATGCCACGGGCTATTACCCTGCGCTCGCCTCACCCTTCGGGCGCACTGTTGATGTAACCCTCCGGGCTGCATTCTAGACCGGTCTGGCGGTTTACGGGGCCGCGCCTGGCGTCACCCCGTAGACCGCCTCCGGATTTTCATGGGTTGACCGGGTCTGGGCCATTGTCGACCGCCCGGGGCAGACGTCAAAGCTTCCGGGGGGCAGGGCCACTCCGGTCAGGCGTAATGCCGAAAGGTAGAATCCAGGCCGGGATCCGGCCAATGCCAGGACCCTGGCCGCAGCGCCGTCCGCCGCCAGGGCTTCAAGGGCTCTAGGGCTTGCCTGCGCCCGGCGTGAATTTGGTGATCCGGGCAATGGAGGTGTCTCCGACATAGATGGCACCGGCGCGATCAAAAGCGAAATAGTTCGCCTCAATGA
>CAIYSH010000249.1 GCA_903928755.1 uncultured Alphaproteobacteria bacterium
ATCATCGTCGGCACGACGACCCCCGACCTGACCTTTCCGGCGGTCGCCACAATGGTGCAGCGGAAGCTGGGCTGTCCGATCGGGATCGCCTTCGATGTTCAGGCTGTTTGCTCCGGCTTTGTCTATGCGCTCTCTACAGCTGATGGTTTTGTTGCCAGGGGGCGTTCAAAGTGCGCGCTGGTCATCGGGGCGGAGACCATGACCCGGCTGATGGACTGGACGGATCGCGGGACCTGCGTGCTGTTCGGTGATGGCGCGGGTGCTGTGGTCCTGGAGCCCCAGGAAGGGCAGGGGGACATAACCGATCGCGGACTGCTGGGCTTCGCCTTGCGCGCGGATGGAACCAAGCAGGACCTCCTCTATGTGGATGGCGGTGTGTCCACCAATGGTCAGGTCGGTCATCTGCGCATGCAGGGAAACCAGGTGTTCCGCCATGCCGTTGTCAATATTTCTGAGGCTGTCATTGCGGCGGCGGCGGATGCCGGTATCCAGGTTTCCGATGTTGACTGGTTTATTCCCCACCAGGCCAATCAACGTATCCTTGAAGGGGTGGCCAAGCGCCTCGGCATTGATGAAGGCAAGGTGATTTCCACCGTTGCCCTGCATGCGAATACCTCTGCTGCGTCCATACCGCTGGCCATGGCTCACGGCATTGCAGACGGCAGGATCAAGCCCGGGGATCTGCTTCTTCTGGAAGCCATGGGGGGAGGCCTGACCTGGGGTGCCTGCGTGGTCCGGCTCTAATTCATCAAGGCTTGGTCAGAAGTCTTTGACCTGATGCGATAATCAGTTCATCAGTGGGTTCTGAATTCGGCTAAAGGGACGGTTATGAAGGGCGCGACTGTTACGCGGGCTGACCTGTGTGAATCGGTTCATGAAGAAGTCGGCCTCACCAGGCAGGACTCAGCTGAACTGGTTGAGCGGACGCTTGAGCTCGCCGCCCAGGCCCTCGAGCGTGGCGAGCAGGTAAAGCTTTCCGGCTTTGGTGTGTTTCAGGTCAGAGCCAAGCGTGCCCGCATGGGGCGTAACCCAAAGACGGGTGAGCCGGCTGCCATTGAGCCTCGCAGGGTGATCGGCTTTCGTGCGTCACAGGTCATGAAGGCGCGCGTGGATCGCGCCTTGGCAAAATAGGTCCAGAGGACATTGGCCAAGGGCCCTGACGCCTTTCGCACGATTTCGGAAGCGGCCGATGAGGTCGGGGTGGCGCAGCATGTCCTGCGTTTCTGGGAAACCCGGTTTTCGTTCATTCGCCCCATGAAGCGGGCTGGCGGGCGTCGATTCTATCGGCCTCAGGATGTCGCGGTGCTGCAGGGGCTCAAGGCCAGGCTGCACGATGATCATATGACCATCAAGGATGTCCAGAAGCTCTATCGGGACGCTGGTCTTGATCGTGTGCTCCGGGCTGTGCCTCCCGATGTGACAGCATCTTTGCCCGCGGAAGTAACCGAGGTGTCGGTGCCTGACCCAGAGGCACCGAAAAGTGCGTTGGGATCAGCGGCGATCAGTCCGGAGTCGCAGATGCGCCTGCGCCTTTCCCTTGCGGGCCTTACGGCCACCAAACAGCGCCTCGATGATCTCTTGAATCAGGAATCCACCTGAATTCACTTGCCCAAGCCGGGCAAGCCGTTAGAAGGGCCGCTCGCCGATGTCGGAGCGTAGCGCAGCCTGGTAGCGCACTTGACTGGGGGTCAAGGGGTCGCAGGTTCAAATCCTGTCGCTCCGACCATCGGCGGATTTCCCTCAGCGACCGCGATTCATCCATGAAATCAGCGGCAGGACGGGAAGCCCCCACGCCATGCCTGTAATCGCGAAATAGACCAGTTTAACGGGGGTCTGATCGGGCAGGTGTTCGGCAATTGCCGTGACGGCCCAGATATAGCCGAAAATGAAGGCCATGAGGCCGAAGCCGCCGATGAGTTTGCGCAGTCTAGCGTTCATGGGCGCCATATAGGCGTTCATCGAAGGTTCGTCATCTTCCACGGCGAAAGAGTACGCATATTGACAGGAAGAAGATGGACCCTGCCGTGGATAGTGCCAGAGCTCCCAGGAAACCAGGGATGACGAGGCCCATGATCCGGGCAGAGAAGGCCCCGCCAATGGCGCCGAGACTGCCTAGGGCCAGGCACGCCCACAGACTAAGCCTCTGGCCGATGACCTGCTTGGCAATCCACCCTGCGAGCAGGCCGGTCGCGAGGGTGCTGAATGGGCCAGGGCTCTGCAATGTGCAGTCTTTCCTCGGTAAATGCGGGACAGTCGTGCGTATGGAAATGATTGTGCATTTCTACAGCAATGGAAACGTGGACGCGCACATGGTTCTCAACTAGACCCGCTCCGGACTTTCCGGGCCTCGGCCCGCGTATTGGTGCGTGCAGGCCCATGACCTCATTCCTTCGTTCTGATCGCTCAAATGCGGTCGCAGTCTGGTTGTTCTCGGTTGCAATTCTGGTCCTGGCCATGGTGGTGGTTGGCGGTGCAACCCGCCTGACCGACTCGGGACTTTCGATTACCGAGTGGCGGCCCGTCACCGGATCGATCCCTCCGCTCAATGCGGCAGACTGGGCTGGTGAATTCGCCAGATACAGGCAGATCCCCCAGTATGTTCAGCTGAACCGTGGCATGAGCCTGGAGGCCTTCAAGACCATCTACTGGTGGGAATGGTCGCACAGGTTCCTTGGCAGGCTGGCCGGGCTGGCCTTCGGTCTGCCTCTTGTATGGTTTCTTGTCAGGCGGGAACTGCCCCGGCGCTTGATCTGGCGCTGTATGGGCCTCCTGTGTCTGGGCGGGCTGCAGGGCCTGGTCGGATGGTGGATGGTCGCCAGTGGTCTCTCTGAGCGGGTGTCTGTTGCCCCTGAGCGGCTGATGACCCACCTCGGCCTGGCCTTCATCCTGTTGGGCGCGCTCGTCTGGACAGCCCTGGAGGCCGCCGCAGGGGCCTCGCGACTGGAGTTGCCCAGTCCCTGGCGTAGGGGAAGCCTGGCACTCCTGGTCATGGTCTACGTCCAGATCCTTCTCGGTGCCCTGGTCGCCGGCAATGATGCGGGTCTTGTTTTCAATGACTGGCCCTTGATGGGCGGACGGGTGTTTCCCTCAGGGTATGCCGGAGCAGACGTCTGGGCCACGCTTGCCCACAGCCAGGGGGCAGTTCAGTGGCACCACAGGCTGGGGGCCTATGTCCTGCTGGTCGTTACGGCTGTTTCCGGATGGACAGCTGTCCGGTCGCAACACCTGCCTCTCGCCGCCAAGCTCCTCGGACTTTCGCTTGCGCTGGGTGTCCTGCTCCAGGCCGTCCTCGGGATCGCGACCCTGATGCTGCATGTGCCTTTGGTGCTGGGTATGGTCCACCAGGTGACGGCGGCGCTGGTCCTTTGTCTGGCAACGGCATTTGCCTGGCGGGTTCGGCGGATCTAGGTCCCGCCGATCGTTTAGTGGTATCATGTTACCTATGACGCAAAACCCTTATGGTATAAGGATTTTTCCGCATTCCAGACCGCACAAGTGTTGACACCCACACATCCATGACGTATTTGCCCGGCCTCTCTTCGCGGGCGTCGCCTGCGACCCTAACCTACGGATTGCTCCCATGATGAAGACGACGGCTTCCCTGAAGCCCGCCGACGTCGAGAAGAAGTGGATCGTGATTGACGCCGAGAACGCCGTGGTCGGCCGCCTTGCGTCTTTCATTGCCATGCGTCTTCGCGGCAAGCATCGGCCTGACTATACCCCCAATGTCGACTGCGGCGATTTCGTTGTGGTGCTGAATGCCGACAAGGTGAAGTTCACCGGCAAGAAGCTGACCGACAAGATCTACTACTGGCACACCGGTCACCCCGGCGGCATCAAGGAACGCACGGCCGACAAAATTCTGGGCGGCAAGTTCCCGGAGCGCATCCTGGAAAAAGCAGTCGAGCGCATGTTGCCCAAGGAAAGCCCCCTGGCACGCAAGCAGATGACTCACCTGCGCATCTACAGCACTTCTGAGCATCCTCATGAAGCCCAGAACCCCGAGACCATCGCCTTCGCGTCCATGAACTCGAAGAACGTGCGGAGCAAGTAAGACAGATGACCGACGCTCCCGCTCCCACCGGTTTTGACGCTCTTCAGAGCATGTCTTCCAACCCGCAACCCGACGCCGTCGTTCATGTCCGCAAGGTCGACGCCCAGGGCCGCTCTTACGCCACCGGCAAGCGCAAGAATGCGATCGCCAAGGTCTGGATCAAGCCGGGCAAGGGTCAGATCACCATCAATGGTCGCGATCAGGCGATCTATTTCGCCCGTCCGGTTCTGCGGATGATGATTGCCCAACCCCTTGAAGTGACTGACCGTCTCGGCCAGTTCGATGTTGTCGTGTCCGTTCAGGGCTCTGGCCTGTCGGGCCAGGCTGGTGCCATCCGCCACGGTCTTTCAAAGGCACTTACCTATTTCGAACCCGAACTGCGTCCGGTTCTGAAGCCCCACGGCTTCCTGACCCGCGACAGCCGGGTTGTTGAGCGGAAGAAGTACGGCAAGGCCAAGGCCCGCCGCAG
>CAIYSH010000250.1 GCA_903928755.1 uncultured Alphaproteobacteria bacterium
ACAAAGGGCTGGCCCTTGATCTTGTCACAAAACGCCTGCAGTTCGGCGGTGGTTGTAATCGGCGTCATCTTCTAGCTATAGCCCGGCAAGGCCCCGAGTCTGCAACCCCGCACGCAAAATTCTTGAAAGTCTTACAGTCATGAGCGAACGGCAGATTGGCCTGACCTATGCCCAGGCTGGCGTGGACATCGATGCCGGCAATGCCCTGATCGAAAAGATCAAGCCCCTGGCAAAATCGACCCGCCGCCCCGGGGCTGATGCCGCGCTCGGTGGCTTCGGGGCCCTTTTTGATCTCAGGGCCGCTGGATACACCGACCCCCTGCTGGTCTCGACAACCGATGGGGTCGGGACCAAGCTCAAGGTTGCCATTGAGACGAACCTTCACGACACGGTCGGTATCGATCTCGTCGCCATGTGCGTGAACGACCTGTTGGCCCAGGGTGCCGAGCCCCTGCTCTTTCTGGACTATTTCGCGACCGGAAAACTCAATGTTGATGAGGCCGCCCGGGTCGTCGCCGGCATAGCCGAGGGCTGCCGGCGCGCGGGCTGTGCCCTGGTCGGTGGCGAGACGGCTGAAATGCCGGGCATGTATCGGGATGGTGACTATGACCTTGCCGGTTTCTCCGTCGGTGCCGTGGAACGCGGAGCCGTCCTGCCGCGACTGGATGATCAGGCCCCCGGAGACGTCATCATCGGACTGGGGTCTTCCGGACCTCACTCCAACGGCTATTCCCTGGTGCGTCGGGTCGTCGAAAGGTCAGGTCTGGACTGGACTGCCCCGGCACCCTTTGCGCCGGATACTAGCCTGGCCGAAGCGCTGATGGCTCCCACCCGCATCTACATCAAATCGGTTCTGCCACAGATCAAGGCCGGTCGGATCAAGGGATGCGCGCACATCACGGGCGGCGGTCTGATCGAAAATCCGCCCCGCGCTCTGGCCGAGGGGCTGGAGGCCCGGTTCGACTGGAGTGCCTGGCCCCTGCCCCCGGTCTTTGCCTGGCTGCAGGCCGAGGGCGGCATCAGCGATCACGAACTGCGCCGGACTTTCAACTGCGGAATCGGCCTGATCCTGATCGTGTCTCCGGATCAGGCACCGACCGTGCTGACCGAACTGCTGTCCTCCGGCGAAGATGCCTTTGTCTGCGGTCAGTTGGTCCCGGCCTAATTGCCCTGGAAGCGGGCCGGGCGCTTCTGATTGAAGGCCGCAACGCCTTCTCGACGGTCATTGGTCACGAAGAGGCGGTTATACGCCCGCAGTTCAAGATCCATGGCCTGATCCAGGGGAAGGACCGCACCGGTCCGGACCACAGACTTGACCGCCCGGATGGAAAGGGGGGCCTTGCCGGCAATCAGCTCAGCCCGGGCCAGAGCTTCGCCGACCAGGGCCTCTGGCGCGCAGACCTTGTTCACAAGCCCGATCGCAAGCGCCTCGCGGGCATCAACAGGCAGACCACTCATCAACATTTCAGCCGCCCGACGCTCACCGACGGCACGGGTCAGCAGCTGGGTTCCCCCCAGGCCGGGAATGATCCCGAGGCCTGCTTCAGGCAGCCCGATTTTTGCCGTCTCACTGGCCCAGGCAAAATCGCAGGCCAAAGCCATCTCGGCCCCGCCTCCCATGGCAGCCCCGTTGATGGCCGCGATGATCGGAAAGGGACAGGCCAGCTGCGCGCGGATCATGTCCTCAAAAAGCTTGTGCTGCAGGGCCCAGGCCTCATCGGTCATGCCATCACGCTCCTTGAGATCTGCACCGGCGCAGAAGAAGCGGCCCTCCCCCGTCAGGACGACTGCCCGGACATTGTGATCCCCGGCCAGGGCATGCCAGAGCCCGTTCAGGTCCCGGCCCATTTCCGTGGACAGCGCATTGGCCTGGGCTGGTCTCGACAGGGTCACCAGATGGACGCCTGGCGACGGCTCAAGCAGGCTTAGGGTCTGGGTCATGTGGAAGGTCCCGCAACGATGCCGGCATCATGCAGCCGGCCGATTTCAAGGCTCGAAAGTCCCAGGACTGAAGCCAGCACTTCATCGGTGTGTTGGCCAAGGCGAGCGGCCGGCCTCGGGGCCATACGCGCATCCTGGGGCAGGCTCGCGGCGAAACCAGGGGCGGCATAGGCCTTGCCACTGGGATGCATGATATCCGAGAAGACCGGGTTTCCCCTGAACAGTCTTGGATCCTCCGCCGCCTGGCTCATGGTCTGATACGGACCCCAGCAAACGCCGAGCTGCTCGAAGACCGGACGCAGCTGGTCAAGGGTCTTGGCAGCAAAGGCCCGTTCAAAAATCGGGAACAAGCGGTCCCTATGGGCGAACCGCAGCCCTTCATCGGCGCCGAAATCGAGGTTCAGCCCGGCTTCCATGGCAGAAATTTCAGCTTTAATTTCCAGAACATCCTGAATTCCACTCCACTGACGGGCCGTAATGGCCACCAGCATGATCCGGATGCCATCTGCCGTAACGAAGTCCCGCCCGAAAGCACCGAACAGGTCATTGCCCATCCTCTGCCTGTCGCCCTGACCGACCGTCGATTCGGCCAGAAATCCCAGATTGGCCAGGGTTGACGCGGCCATATCGGACAGCGGGATCCGGATTTCCCGTCCCTTCCCGTCGCGGCTCCGTGCCAGCAGGGCAGAGACCAGGGAGAAGGCCGCATAGGCCCCGGTCAACAGGTCCCAGGCTGGCAGGACATGATTGACCGGTCGGGGATCATCCGGGTGCCCTGTAATCAGGGGAACCCCAACAGCGCTGTTGACCGTGTAATCCACCGCTGGTCGCCCGTCAGCCCACCCCATGACCCGGACACAGATCAGATCTGGTCTCAGGGCGGCGAGTTTTTCGTAGGAGAGGAAGCCTTCCACCGGAAAGTTCGTAACGAAAACGCCGCCATCCTCCCCCGGCGCGGCCGCCAGCCGTTGGGCAAGTTCGCGGCCCTCCGGGCGCACAAGGTCAATGGCGATGGACTTTTTCGACTTGTTCAAACCCTCCCAGTAGAGGCTGTCCCCGGCTTCGGTCAGCGGCCAGCGGCGAAAATCCGGACCACCGCCGATATTGTCGAAGCGGATGACCTCAGCCCCCAGCTGGGCCAGATAGAGCCCGCAGGTCGGCCCGGCGACGAAGGCCGAGCCTTCGACAACTCGCAGTCCCTTCAGCAGATCATACATCAGAAACTCTTGGGCATGCCCAGCACGTGGGTGGCCACATGACTGAGGATCAGGTTGGTTGAGATCGGGGCCACCTGATAGAGGCGGGTCTCCCGGAACTTGCGCTCGATGTCATAGTCCTCGGCAAAACCGAAACCACCATGGACCTGGATCGCGGTGTCCGCCGCGAACCATGAGGCCTCCGACGCCAGCATCTTGGCCATATTGGCTTCCGTGCCACAGGGCAGACCGGCGTCGAACAGGTCTGCAGCGTGTTGCACCATCAGTTCGGCGGCGCTCATCTGGACGTGGGCTCTGGCAATCGGGAACTGGACCCCCTGATTGGCGCCAATCGGTCCACCGAACACTTCGCGGCCCTTGGCGTAGTCACTGGCCCGATCAATGAAGAACTTGGCGTCACCTATGCATTCAGCAGCGATCAGGATCCGCTCGGCATTCATGCCGTCAAGAATGTAGCGGAAGCCCTTGCCCTCCTCGCCGATCAGATTGGCCACGGGCACCCGCAGATCATCAAAGAACAGCTCGGTGGTGGCGTGGTTCAGCATTGTGCGGATGGGGCGGATGGTCAGGCCGTTTCCCACAGCCTGCCGGAGATCGACCAGCAGGACACTCATGCCGTCGCTGGGTTTCAGGGCGTCTTCACGGGCTGTCGTCCGGCACAGCAGGACCATCAGGTCGGAATGTTCGGCCCGACTGATCCAGATCTTCTGACCATTGACGACAAAATCCTCGCCATCCCGTCTGGCAAAGGTCGTGATCCGTGTCGTGTCGGTCCCTGCGCCGGGTTCTGTGACCCCGAAGGCCTGCAGGCGCAGGTCGCCGGTCGCGATCCTGGGTAGATAGGCCTGCTTCTGGGGCTCGCTGCCATGCTTGAGCAGGGTTCCCATGGTGTACATCTGGGCATGACAGGCACCCCCATTGCAGCCTGAGCGATGGATTTCTTCCAGAACCGCCGTCGCAGCCCCAAGGCCAAGCCCGGATCCGCCATAGGCCTCAGGGATCAGCACGGACAGAAAACCCGCC
>CAIYSH010000251.1 GCA_903928755.1 uncultured Alphaproteobacteria bacterium
CCGATCCGGCGATGAGATCGCGCCCAGCCCTGCGGGACGGCTCGGCATCGTTTTCATTCGCGCCAGACACCCTTCGCATCTGGCAGAACTCAAGGCGAAGGCCCTGAAGCGCGGGCTTTATTCCATTCTGCCCCCGGAGGTCTGGTGAGCCACCCTCTCGCCGAAATGGCAAATAGCGCTCTGAATGCGGACGTGGACGCCCGGTCCCGTGAACTTCTGTCCGGCGGGTCTTTGCCCTGCTACCTGATCGGCCGCAATTCCGACGCGCAAAATCTGGTCTACGCCCTTAAAGTTCAGGGATTGGTAGATGATGGCGCCCCTTCCAATACACGCTGGAATGACCTGCCAGTCATCAGGTCCGTCGATCTTCCTGCAGACGCGATACTGATCAATGCCTCAACATCCATTCGACCTGTCGATGTGATCCGGCGCTTTGCTCTCGGGTCAGGGATCCGATTGATTGGACTGCACGACGTGATAGCTGCATCTCAAGGTGCCCTGGCATGGCCAGATTTCGTCGTGGACCAGAGGTCCGACTGGGCCGAGCACTTCGAGGAATGGTGCAACCTCTTTGATCGTCTTGCCGACGATGAGTCACGCCGGACCCTTGGCGATGTCCTGCGCTTTCGGCTCTCTGCCAATCCAGCCTGGATGATGGACTATGATGTCCGGATAGATGTGCAATATTTCGAACCCTTCCTGAATCTGGAAAATGAGACCTTCGTCGACGCAGGGGGCTTTGACGGCGACACAACTGAAATGTTCTGCAGTGTCGATCCGGGATACCGTGCCGTGCACATCTTCGAACCATCGGCGCTCAACATGGGTAAGGCCAGAAAGAGGTTGTCCGGCTACCGTGATATTTCCTTCCACCAGGTCGGGCTATCCGATGTTTCGGGACGACTGGCCTTTGACCCTCATGCCGGCTCCGCGTCTGCCGTTACGGGGGAAGGCAGTGAAACCATCGAGGTTGTGGCGCTGGACCAAGCCGTAAGTGACCCTGTGACCTTCATCAAGATGGATCTTGAGGGCTGGGAAACCTACGCCCTGAAGGGGGCGCGTCACCATATCCTGGCGACCCGACCAAAGCTTGCCATTGCCGCCTATCACAAGGCGTCCGACTTTCGGGACATCACGCGGTTTGCGATGAAGGCGCATCAGGACTACCGGATTTACCTTCGTCACTACACGCAAGGCTGGTCTGAAACCGTCCTGTTCTTCGTCTAGCTACATTGAGTGCCCGAGAAGCCCGGCCACTCGCGCGTGTTCCTCTGCTGCTGACAGTTCCTGCATTCCGGAAAATGCTCTAGCGATGAGGGCAGATTTTCGCTTCAGGGATTCGACTGCACATGCGCGCCCTTTCGATTGCACTTGCTGCCATGGTGACCCTGGCTTCACCTTTGGCCTGGAGCGCGGACTCAAAAGGCCTTTCGCCAAAGGACCTCGGAAGCTTGGACAGGGTTTCTGATGTAAGGGCATCCCCCACTGCCGGGGTCGCTATCTATGATCTGAGATCAACAGACTGGGGCCGCAACCGGGGCGTTCACAGCCTCTGGCAAGTCGACCTGTCGGCCAGAATACCCGCGCGGGAACTGGCGGCATCCAGAGGAGGCGCCGCTTCAGGCCGCTGGTCACCGGATGGTCAGTGGATCTATTTCATGTCCTCCCGCTCCGGCTCGCCACAGGTCTGGCGAACCGATGCTGCAGGCGAAACGGCAACCCAGGTCACGGATCTGCCCCTGCCCGTGCAGGCCTATCGACTGTCGCCGGATGGCAGGACACTGGTCATCGGCCTGTCTGTCTATCCGGATTGCAGGACGATCCAGTGCACTGTGGAACGCAATAGCAGACCCAAGGCACCGTCTGGCAAGGTCTATGACCGCCTGTTTGTCCGCCATTGGGATGAATGGGCAGACGGAACCCGCAATCACCTTTTCGCACTGACCCTGAATTCAAGCGGAACCGCGACCGGCGCTCCCCTTGAACTCACGCCAGGATTTGACGGCGACACGCCCTCAAAGCCCTTTGGTGGCGAAGAGGACTTCACCTTCACACCTGACAGCAAGGCCGTGATCTTTTCAGCACGGGTCGCGGGACGGAACGAGCCCTGGCAGACGAATTTCGATCTCTACAGGGTCGCGGTATCGGGCCAAGATAAACCGATAAACCTGACACCGGACAATCAGGCCGCTGACACGGCACCGTCTGTGTCGCCTGATGGTTCGAAGCTGGCCTGGCTGGCCATGAAGCGTCCAGGCTTTGAGTCAGACCGCAACGCCCTGATGATCCGGGACCTCGTCAAGGGTGTCGACCGCGAGGTGTCCTTCGGCTGGGACCGTTCGGTGGAGGGGTTCAAATGGTCAGATGACGGCAAGGTCATCTATGGCCTGGCCCAGGATCTGGGTCAGACCCGCATCTTTGCCTTTCCGGCCGGCAAATCCGGGGCACCGACAGCCGTCACTGGCGCAGGCCATGTTCAGGACTTCGATACCGGAAAACACGGCCTGGTCCTGACCCGGGACGACCTCAGCACACCGGCGCAGGTTTTCAGGCTGGACACTGGCGCAAAGGTCCCGGTCCAGCTTACGGGTCACAATGCCGATCGCCTGACCGACATAGCCATGGGACAGGCCGAACAGTTTTCCTTCCCCGGCTGGAATGGTGAAACGGTCTACGGCTATGTGGTGAAACCTGTCGGTTATGAGCCAGGAAAATCCTATCCGGTCGCCTTCCTGATCCATGGAGGACCGCAGGGAAGTTTCGGAAACCTCTTCCACTATCGCTGGAATGCCCAGACCTATGCCGGACATGGCTATGCCGTGGTCATGATCGATTTCCACGGATCTACCGGTTATGGTCAGGGCTTCACGGACGCGATCTCTCAGCACTGGGGTGATCGCCCGCTGGAGGACCTCCAGAAGGGCTGGGCCTATGCCCTGTCGAAATATCCGTTCCTGAATGGCGACAGGGCCTGCGCCCTGGGGGGCTCCTATGGCGGGTTCATGATCAACTGGATTGCCGGGAACTGGTCAAAGCCCTGGAAGTGCCTGGTCAACCATGACGGGCTCTTTGACACCCATGCCATGGGATATTCCACCGAAGAACTCTGGTTCTCCGAATGGGAAAACGGCGGCACGCCCTATGATAATCCGAAGGGCTATCAGATGTTCAATCCGGTCAATCACGTGGCAGACTGGGCCGTCCCTGAACTGGTGATCCATGGCCAGAATGACTTCCGGGTGCCGCTGGAACAGGGGCTCGGCACCTTCACCGCCCTGCAGCGGAAGGGCGTAGCGAGCCAGTTTCTCTATTTCCCGGACGAAAACCACTGGGTCCTCAAACCGGAAAACGGCGTGCAGTGGCATGATACGGTGTTCGGCTGGCTCGACCGCTGGACAGCGAAATAGTCCGGGCAGATCAAGGGGGGCACCGTGCCCCCCGGACATCCGGGCCTACTCAATACCGAGCTTTGACCTGAGCAGTTGATTGACCGTGCCGGGATTGGCCTTGCCCCCCGTCGCCTTCATGACCTGTCCCACAAACCAGCCAATGGCCTGGGGCTTTTCCTTCACCGAGGCGGCCTGTCCGGGATTTCCAGCGATCAGGTCATCGATGATCTTCTCAAGCGCCCCGGTGTCCGACACCTGCTGCAGGCCCTGCGCCTCGACCACGACGCGCGGACGGCCTTCACCCGCCCACATCCGCTCAAAGACATCCTTGGCAATCTTTGACGAAATAACGCCCTCTTCGATCAGAGCCACCAGTTCAGCGATCTCGTCGGGTTTGATGGGGCTGTTTTCGATTTCCAGATTGCCCGCCGTCAGTCTGGCCGCCAGTTCATTGGTCACCCAGTTCGACACCAGCTTGGCGTCCCGGCCCTTGGCAGCGGATTCAAAGAAGTCTGCCCGCGCCTGCTCGATGATCAGGACGCCGGCATCATAGGCCGTCAGGCCATATTGCGACTGCAGTCGCGCCTTCTTGGCATCGGGCAGCTCAGGCAAGGAGGCCTCAATGGCCTTCACCCAGGCAGGATCAAGCTCCAGGGGCAGGAGATCCGGGTCCGGGAAATAGCGGTAGTCATGCGCCTCTTCCTTGGAACGCATGGATCGCGTCTCGACCTTGGTGGGGTCAAATAGCCGGGTTTCCTGATCGATCTTGCCGCCATCTTCGAGGATTTCGACCTGGCGGCGGGCCTCATACTCGATGGCCTGCTGGATATAGCGATAGGAATTGACGTTCTTGATCTCACAACGGGTTCCCAGACCCTCACCCGGCCGCCGCACGGAGACATTTACATCGGCCCGAAGGTTACCCTTGTCCATGTCGCCGTCACAGGTGCCCAGATAGACCAGAATGGTCCGGACCTTCTTCACATAGGCGGCCGCTTCTTCGGCTGAGCGCATATCCGGACGGGAGACAATCTCCATCAGCGCCGTGCCAGCTCGGTTCAGGTCCACATAGGTCGCGTTGGGATCCTGATCATGCAGGCTCTTGCCGGCATCCTGCTCGAGATGCAGGCGTTCGATCCCGACGATGAAGGTCGATCCGTCGTCGCGCTCGACGATGACTTCGCCCTCCCCGACGATGGGATCCTTGAACTGGCTGATCTGATAGCCCTGCGGCAGGTCCGGATAGAAATAGTTCTTCCGGTCGAAC
>CAIYSH010000252.1 GCA_903928755.1 uncultured Alphaproteobacteria bacterium
CAGCCTCCGGAAAGAGGCTGCGGGTGCAACTGGCATAGAATACGCGGTGATGACTGCCTTGATTTCGCTTGCCCTGATCGCGGCGATGTCCACCCTCGGTCAAAGCGTAAGCGGGATGTATTCCAAGGTCGCGGTAGCATTGGAAGGCAGCCCAAGCATACCCGGACCCAAGGTGGGTGGATCTATGGCACCGCCTGCGCCGGCCGTGCCTTAATGACCTCAGGGAACCGAAGACCCGCCGCAGCTTCAAAGTCGCGGCTTTCCATCAGGACAGTGGCCCTTGGCTTTCTGATCGCCGGGTTCATCTGGGTATCGCGAGGCGGAAACGTCATCGACCGGATCTGGTCTGACCTGTTGAGCACATCGGTCATGCAGCCGGTGTCTGCGACCTATGTGGTTCTCAGTCTGACAGCATCAGATATCCAGCACTACCAGCGGGACCCGGAACTGAACCAGGATGTCTCACCCTTGCGCGTCCTGTTGGCCCGGAAAATATCCCAGTTCAAGGCGGCCGGGGTCAGGCGTGTATTTCTAGACATGTATCTGGCTGGCACCGAAGACACGCCGGGGAACAATGCGCTTGCAGCTGCTTTTTCAGAATTTGGCCGGGACAGGATCGCATTCGGCAGAACATCAAATCCTGCGTTCAGTGCCCAGAAGCCGCTTTATGACGCGGCGACGCAGACTGAACTTGGAATTCTGGCCGACCATGACGGAAACTACCGCAGTATTCGTATCCCTTCATCCGGGGTAAACGGCAATCCAGTCATATGGCTGGCAACGGGTAAGTCGGATCACAGTGCCGTCGCCCTGGATCTTCGCCTGGATCCGAAATCTGTCCCCGTCTATTCGCTGACCCAGATTACCAATCCCGATGTGCTCAAGGGGCTTGCCGGAAAGTCGGTCATCATCGACCTGGATCAGTCTGCTGCGCGAAGCGCTGCAAGTCTTCCTCTCCACGGGTTTGTTGATCGCGGCCGTCTGATGGCGCTGGGCGCTGAATCCTATCAGAGCGGTGCACCGGCGCGTCTGAAATTTGTGGAGCAGATGGGTTTGGTCCTGGCCCTGGCAAGTCTGTTTGCTGGCCTGGCGATCGGGGGGCGCATCCAATCTGTTCATGCCGGAATGGCGATGATTCTGGTCGTGAACCTGGCCGTGATCATGGCCTGCCTTGGGTTGACCTTGCGTTGGGGGGGCACATCCTATCCGTCCACGACAGCCTTCATGGGGACCGTGGGTTTGATGGTGGCCCTGGCCGTCAGATTGCGCCTGACCGAATTGGTGATAGGCCTCTTCGCGGGGGACCTGAGCCCGGAAGAAGCCTGGTTGTGGCGCAGTCAGGCCGATCAGGACCGGCCCGTTTTGATCTTCGGAGCCGACGGTGCCATTCGCAGAGCCAACGTCGCAGCTATCAACGCCTTGCACCTGGGCCCGGAGAAATACTCTGACCAGGCCATGGAGTTGGTAAGACAGTGCATGCCTGCCATTGGCGTGCGTTCTGACCACCTCACGACGGGGGAGCGCCAGAAATCACGCTGGCGGTTGGAGTGGCCGCATGAGCATATTTCGCTGGCTGTCTTTTACGATGTCACCGATCAGGTTTCCAAAGAAGAAGACCTGCAGCGCAAACTGGTAACGGATCCGCTGACCGGCCTTCGAAACCGTTTGGGATTCGATGCTGCCCTGGAGCGGATCGACATGGCTGGCGGTGAGGCATTTGCGCTCTACTACCTCGACATGAACGGGTTCAAGCAGGTCAACGACACGCTCGGACATGACGCTGGCGATGAACTGTTGGCCATTGCTGCCCGCAGATTCGAGTCCGTTGTCCGCGAGGGTGATGTCCTTGCCCGCCTCGGTGGCGATGAATTCGGGTTATGTCTCTATGGCGAGATCAGTGATGTTGGAGCTCAGCGTATGGCAGACAAGCTTGCCAACACCCTGACGGCACCGATCCGTCTGAAATCCGGTGAAGTGAAGGTCGGGGTGGCTGTGGGATTCAGCATTCGCAAGGCAGAAGACACGACGACCGCTGAGGTCATCGGACGAGCCGATCAGGAAATGTATCGGCAGAAAAAAGTCCTGAAGCTGCAGGCATCGGGTCGCCCGGCTGGAAGTGTTGCAGCCTGACAATCTTTTGCCCAGCTCTTGACGCCATGGGTCCTGACATTGCGAACTGCTGCCAACCAGAACCAGGGAACACACCCATGACTTACCAATTCATCAAGGTCGAACGGGAAGACCACGTCACGATTTTCACCCTCAATCGGCCTGAAGTGATGAATGCCCTGCATTCGCCGGCCCATTTCGAACTGCACGACGCCTTCGATGCCTTCGCAGCTGACCCGGAACAGTGGGTGGGCATTGTTACGGGGGCAGGGGAGCGGGCCTTTTCCGCCGGGAATGACCTGAAGCATCAGGCGACGGGTGGGGAAATGCGCAGCCCGCCCAGCGGCTTTGCCGGTCTGACTTCTCGCTTTGACCTGACCAAGCCCCTGATTGCTGCAGTCAACGGAATAGCTATGGGGGGCGGCTTCGAGATTGCCCTGGCCTGCGACATCATTGTCGCGGCAGAGGGTGCGATTTTCGCCTTGCCTGAACCCCGCGTCGGACTGGCAGCCCTTGCTGGTGGTCTGCATCGCCTGCCCCGTGCCATCGGGGTCAAGCGCGCCATGGGGATGATTCTGACCGGACGGCGTGTGTCAGCGGTGGAGGGGGAAACCCTGGGCTTCGTCAATGAAGTGACTTCTGCCTCCGACCTCATGAACGCCGCCCGCCGATGGGCCGCACAGATTGCGGAACTCTCCCCCATGTCGATCCGCGCGTCGAAGGAAGCGGTATTCCGCGGCCTGGATGAGACCAGGCTGCAGGATGCGATCCTTGGCCAGAACAAGTACCCTGCGGTGGGGGCGCTATTCCGGTCGGAAGATTTCGTGGAGGGGCCAATGGCCTTCGCCCAGAAGCGGGCCCCGAACTGGAAGGGGCGCTGAGAAGGCAAATCCTGACGACGTCGTCACGTTTACAGCCTTGAGGGTTGGTCGGCGCTTGTCATGGCGGTTTCTGCGGGGCAGGGAAGGGGAAGAACTCCCCTTTCCCGAGGAATTGCTTTGGATCGTTTCGACTACATCATCATCGGTGCCGGTTCTGCCGGTTGCGTTCTTGCCAACCGTCTGAGTGCGGACCCGGGAAATCGGGTGCTGCTGCTGGAAGCCGGTGTGAAGGACAATTCGATCCTCGTGAACATGCCTGCGGGCGTTGGCAGTCTGATCGGTGACAAGGGCACTTATAACTGGGGTTTCTGGACAGAGGCTGAGCCCCATCTCGAAAACCGCAAGCTTTGGTGGCCGAGGGGTAAGGGATGGGGTGGATCGTCGTCCATCAATGGCATGGTCTATATCCGGGGGCATGCCCGTGATTATGATCAGTGGCGGCAGATGGGTCTGGAAGGGTGGGCCTACAGGGATGTCCTGCCCTACTTCAAGCGCTCGGAATCCCTTGAGGGCGGCGGCGATGCCTGGCACGGCGGGGATGGCCCGCTCAAGGTGTCCAAGGCCCATACTCCCAATCCGATCTATAAGGCCACCATCGAGGCCGGGCGTCAGGCCGGCTATAAAGTCACCAGTGATTTCAATGGTTTTCAACAGGAAGGGTGGGGCCCCTATCAGTTGACCATTCATAATGGTGAACGCTGGAGTGCGGCTAAGGGTTACCTGCACCCCGTGCTCAAACGGCCCAATCTCACCTGCCTTACCGGGGTTCGCACCACACGGATTTTGATCGAGAACGGTGTGGCCATCGGGGTTGAATATGCCGACGAAACCACCAGGGCGCGGACGGTGGTCCATGCGGACAAGGAGGTCCTGCTTTGCGCTGGAGCTGTGCAGTCGCCGCAAATCCTGCAGCTTTCGGGCATTGGCGACCCTGACGAACTTGGCAAGCATGGCATTGCGGTGGTCAAGGCCCTGAAGGGGGTCGGAGCCAACCTGCAGGACCACCTGGATGTTACCCTGTCCTGGGAATGCCCCAAGCCGATCACTATCTATTCCCAGCGCAAAGGGGCGTTGAAGACGGCTCTGGTGGGTCTGAACTGGCTGTTATTCCGCAAGGGGGTCGGAGCTACCCAGGCGCTGGAAAGCGGTGCCTTCCTGAAGTCACGCCCCGACCTCGACCGGCCCGATCTTCAGGTGCACTGTGTGCTTGCGGTCATGCAAAATCATGGCAAGACCCAGGTGGCCAAGGATGGGTTTACCTTTCATGTCTGTCAGTTGCGTCCGGAAAGCCGCGGCACCGTAACCCTCAGGTCTGCCGATCCCTTTGATGATCCAGCAATTTTTGCAAACTATCTCTCAGCAGAGGAAGACCGTCGGGCATTGCGGGAGGGGGCCAGAATGATGCGGCAGGTTGCGTCGCAGGCGGCCCTGGATGAATTCCGTACCGAAGAGTTGTTTCCGGGAAAGTCGGTCCAGACCGACGAGGAGCTGGATGCCTGGATTCGTGCGAATTCCGAGACGATCTATCATCCGGTCGGCACCTGCCGCATGGGCCCGGTCGGAGATCCCATGGCTGTGGTGGACCCGGAGCTTCGCGTTCAGGGCCTGAAAGGCCTCCGGGTCGTCGACGCCTCTGTCATGCCCAGTCTGGTCGGTGGGAACACCAATGCACCAACCATAATGATTGCAGAAAAGGCATCTGACCTGATCCTCGGACTGACATCCCCGCTTGCAGATGATGCCCCGGTCTTTGAAGAGGGCTCTGCAGCGGGCTAGGGGCAAGGACTGGCCGCGCACCCAAAGGTTGGGTGAGGCGTTAGGCAATCCTCCTGCCATCGACGGCGGCCAGTCGCAGGTGTGTGAACTCCTGATTGGCTGGCCCCATGGGCATGATTCTCGCCACATGGATCTCCCGAGCGGGTAGGCCTTGAAGTCTGGCGACCAGGCCAAGCGGCTGATAGAGGCCGAGAAACCGTTCCGGAGATCCGGGTGCGGCAGCCAGAGGCAGGAACAGGATCTCGAGCGGAAGGCTTGGGCCGGCTGTATTGATGTCTGCCTTGACCAGGACTGGTTCGGGCCGTTTGCGGCCCGCTTCCAGCGCCGCTTTCAGGTCCAGGCCATCACCCGGGCGGAATAGATCGAGTACATTGCGGCTGCGCAGGTCCTGGGCATGGAGTTCAGCGATGAAGCCGCCGACCAGTCTCAAGGGATAGATACCCGCGGCGTCGCGCCCCACGACGAAAACCTGACTGAGCAGGTTTGGGAAGTGTGTAGGGTCAATCGCCCTGCGCTCCGGCATCCTGCCTTCGCCGCCGCGGCTGCGCCAATAATCTATCAATCGTTTTGTATTTACATGAAACACGGACATCGGACGGCAGCGCTGCAGCGCGGTCGGAGGTGACCGCACGCTGCTTGCAGGAAAATCAGGGCCAGGGACAGCTTGTCCCAGATCGGGACGAAAATCGTAAAAGTTTCGGGATATGGGCTGGTTAGGCGCGTTTCTTGCATGATTAACGGCGGAAACTGGAGTGGCAGAGTGATGAAGACGCAATCAATCTGGCTGGGGCTGGTGATCGGGCTGGGATTATTCCTGCCCATCAGTGTCGCGCCGGATGCTGCCATGGCGCAGGCCTGCTGTACGCCTCCGCAGCCACCCTGTTGCACGCCACCGCAGCCACCAACGCCACCCTGTTGCAAGCCTCCGCCACCTACCCCGCCGGAGTTGTGCTGTGACACCAACAACAGGACCAATGTCCACGTGAACGTCTCGAACGTGAATGTTGCGATTGCGACGGCACGTTCCTCGGCGGCCAGTGGCAGCAACAGTCTGCTCAATTCCGGAGTTGGCGATACCGTCTTCTACGGCGGTGGCGGCGGAGGTGGTGGAGGCGGTTATTCACCGCCGATGGCTTCGGGCATCATACAGGGATTGAATGTAGATGGCGGTCAGGCGTCGCGCTCTGCCTATCAATCCTCGCGCACGACCTTGCGCAAGGTTGTCATTCAGGCCGTTTGTCTTGACGATCGCGCCATCCCGCATCCGGCGTCACAATTGTCTCCGGACCGAGCGATTGAAGACCAGTATGATGGCGAGATCTTTCGATGCATTGCGGGAACCTGGCTTCAGGCGACCATTGCAAACTTCGATGAGCGCCCGGATTTTTCGGGAGGTCAGAGCCTGACCTGCAAAAAGGGCGATGCGCTTTATCACGCCTCTGGTGGCAGGGTTGAATGCCGCCCGCAACGCCCGGCTCGGGATTGCAATGAGCGGTCGCTGCTCCGTCGGTTCGGTGCAGGCATCAAGATTCTGACCATGATCTCGACAGAATCCGTCATGGCCTACCGCGAGAGCGCCTCACGCAGTGAAACGTCCTCCGCAGCCAGCGGCCTGAGTCTTGATGGGGGGGTCGGCGGGATCGTCTACTAGACGAAACTTTCGCCCACTCCCTATGGCTGCGCGGGGGATGCGGGCTCCGGGGAAATCGTGAGCGACCAGGTCGCCTCCTCTTTCAGGATTTCACTCGCCGCCTGCTGCACATCGGCGGCGGATACCTTTTCTGTCGCCGCGATGGCTCCGCGAAGAATGGCCAGTCGTTGCGGAATGGACTGGGCACCACTGAGTTCACTGATCCAGTAGGCATTCGTATCCCTGGCCTTGGCGAAATCGTCCAACCGGGGTTTCTTTGCGCGTGTAAGCTCGTCTTCCGTGGGGGGGCTCAATGCCAGATCGGCGGCGATCTTCTTCATACTGGCCAGGCTGGATTCGAGCCTCGCCACGGGAACCTCCACCCGTGCCGCCAGATATCCCCAGTCCGGCCAGGTCAGGCTGGTTTGCAGGACCGCATTCGGTGAATAGGTCGCGCCCTGGGTTTCCCTGAGTTCTGCACGGAGTCTCAGTTTGAGGATTTCAGCAAGGATATCCACAGCGCGGTTGCCTCGGGGGTCCGCGAAATAGGTCCGCACGGGCCATGCCACCAGGGCAATGCTCTGGTCGTCGCGGCCTTTATGAGTCAGATGGACGGGCTGTGAGCGGCCCGCCGGAAAATGAATGGGTTCCCATTGGGGCGATTCGGCGCGTGTCTGGCGTTTAGGCAGGGCACCCAGGGTCCTCGAAACCAGATCGACCGCCTTATCGATTGTGATATCGCCGACGACGATCACCTCCATGGGAGCTTGGTCGAGTACAGGCGCAATCATGGCTTTCAAGGCGGAGAATTGTGCCGTCTCGATCTCGCTATTTTGCGGAAATTTCCATCTCTGGTCGCCGTCATGCAGGAGCCCGGCAAGATCCCGGGAAAGAACGCCGGAATCAGTGGCCTCAAACTGCTGATTCATCGGTCTTGCAGCTGCTTTCAACTGGTTGAAGGTTTCCGGTCTCCAGCCCGGATCCGAAACAAAAGCTGCGAGCAGCTGAAGCTGGACATCCAGGTCAGCGCGCGTTGTTTCGCCAGTCAGAACAAAGGCATCGTCGGTGATGCCGAATCGAACTCCATAGACCCTGTTAGCCAGCACATGCTCGACCTCGGTCGCGGACAGCCGGCCCAGGCCTCCCCCTGTGAAGGCGTTGGTAGCCC
>CAIYSH010000253.1 GCA_903928755.1 uncultured Alphaproteobacteria bacterium
CAACTGCTCCCGGAGGATGCCTTGCCCGGAGAACTGTCGCGGATCACGGGTGATCGACTCGGCTCTGCCCAGGTCGCCCGGCTGCTAGCCGCAACCCTGGCGGACCCGCGGGACGGAGACCCTCCATCCGAGGATCACTTCCGCATCAGCCTCGCCGGGGCCCAGGAAAAGACGGCCCTGCTCTGGCACGAGGGAGCCTGGCATCGACCCACCGGAGCCACGCCCACGACGCACATCCTCAAATTACCGATCGGGGCCGGACCGCAGGGCATCGATTTGTCCTCCTCGGTCGAGAATGAATGGCTTTGCGGTCGGATCCTGAAGGCCTACGGGATCCCGACGGCGAAGTCGAAAATTCGGCGGTTCGGCGACTATCAGGTGCTCGTGGTCGAACGCTTCGACCGCCGGTTGTCATCCGACAAAACCCGGTGGCTACGTCTTCCCCAAGAGGACTTGTGCCAGGCCACGGCGACGCCTCCCCATCTCAAATACGAGGTCGATGGTGGCCCGGGAATCCTGAAGATCATGGATCTCCTGCAGGGGTCCCTCCGGGCCGACGAAGACCGCACGAGCTTCCTGCGTACCCAGGTGATCTTCTGGCTGCTGGCGGCCATCGATGGGCATGCGAAGAACTTCAGCCTCTTCCTGCTGCCGCAGGGCGACTACGAACTCACCCCGCGCTATGATGTGCTGTCAGCCCATCCGGTCATCGGACACGGCCGTGGGAAGCTGTCCGCCCAAAAGGCAACGTTGGCCATGGCGGTCCTGGGCAAGAATCGCCATTACCGGATCGCCGAGATCAAATGCCGTCACTGGCTTGAGACAGCCAAACGGTGCGGCATGCCTGGAATGCGCCCCATCATCGCCGACATCCTCGACCAGACACCCCGGGTCTTGGATGAAGTGCGCGCCCAGATTCCTGGGTCCTTCCCGGAACCGATCACCGAGGCGATCCTAAATGGGTTGAAGGTTCAGGCAGAACATTTGGGTCGGGGCTTGTCGACCGGATGAAGCAATAAAAGGAAAAATGTCTACCCACGGGTTCAACGCCCTGTTTTCGGGACCGATGAGAATCGCTCGTGAGGATCTTGGACTTGAGGCCCAGTGCATGTGAGGTGACGAGGTGGCGGGCCGCTCCGTCTGGGAAGCGGCAGATAACGAGTTCGTCACCTCCACGGACCGCCGTTTTCCCAGACGGCATTCAAGCGCTCGCCCCGGCTTGCTGCAGAGACCGGAGCTTCAAGGAACCGCCGGATGTCAGGCACCACCGACCCCAAGGCGGCGGCAATCGATTCGAGTTTGGTCCGCCGCACGAACGCATTCCACTGCGTTTGTTTTCCCCGGTTTTCACTAAAATCCGAGCTGAGGGCCAGCGGCAGGGTGGTCCCCAGTGCCGTATTGCGGCGCTTGAACGTGGCCTGGATTGCCGCAGAGAGGTTGGCGCCGTCGAAGTTGAACTGCCGGGATAGCGCCCAGATGTCGTAGAAGTCCTTCATTCGGCTATTAGCCATCCCGAGCTTGACCATCGCCTCGAACTTCTCGGCCACCACGGATTCTCTGGGATACATGGCCATGCGGGGCGCGGGTAGGTCGAGTAGCGTGGGGAACTCTCCTTGGACCGTCCCGGGTGTCACCACATCGCCGAAGCCGATGTCGACCTGGATGGGAATCCTGGCATTGCCCAACCGAGCGAGCAGGGTCACCCGAACGCCGTGGTAAAGGCTGTCTTCCCGAATGTCTTCGGCCTGCACGCTATCGGCCTCAAAAACCAATCCGTCTGGGGCCACGGGCTGTTGGCACAACTCGCGGAAGACCTCCCGCAACCGGTCTTCCGATGCCGATTGGAGGGCCAACAAATCCAGGTCCTTCGTGGCGCGGTACTGTGCACCGGTCCAGACCAGGAAGAGCATGGCGCCCTTCAGGACGAAGTTGGCGGAGTATTGGGACTCACTCAGCCGGTACATCAGCCGCTCTGCACCGTAGCGCATAAGCACGAATTGGAAGTCCTCGGCGCCAGATCTGGTCCGCTTGAGCAGTCGGTCGTAGACGGAAGCGGCCAAGTTGTGGATGGGCTTTTCCTTCACGTCAGCATCTCCAGGTAGGGCCGCATCACGTTCGTCACACGGTTGGTTGCGGCAAACCGGTCTAGTTCAACCATAGTAACCTTGCGCTTGCGCCACGCATCCCTCAGCGCTTCAAGGGCGATGTCCAAGCCCACCTTGTTTCGGAACTTGAAGCAATCGGCTACGGTTTTTGCCGGATTGGTGATCCTCACGGTGACACCTTCGACACTGTGCTCCTCGACTCCTTCGACGAGCGACTG
>CAIYSH010000254.1 GCA_903928755.1 uncultured Alphaproteobacteria bacterium
GCCGAGACTGGTAGCCTTGGAGGCTCAGCATGACGTGGTCTGCAATGTCAGGCCGGTCTATCCCCTTGCTGTTCGGACGCCGGAATTCTTCGAGACCCGCGATCCCCTATGGTTCAGCTAGTTCCAGACCGACATCCACCGGGAAGCGGAGTTCCTGGGCCTGCCCTTCCGCTGGCCCCGACCCGACCCAGTCTATATGGACCGGGAAACCCGGACCTACCCCAGGGACCAGCCCTACATTCACCGTCTGACCCGCATGGGCGTAGCGGCAACCGAGCGCGGCAAGGGGTTGGCCTTCCTCAACGAGATCAGTGCCCTGATCTGGAGCGGATCCACCGACAACTGGCATGAGGGCGACCACATTGCCGAGGCGACCCGCAGGGCCGGGCTCGACCCGGCAGAGATCGCCAATGCCGTCGATTCAGAGGCCGAACGCCTGCACGGGATCATCGAGGTCAACCAGATCGACCAGCGCAAGGCCGGCCATTATGGCGTGCCGATGATCGCCTTCAATGGCGCACCCTTCTTCGGCCAGGACCGTTATGACCAGTTCCGCTGGCGGCTGGAACAGCAGGGTCTGAAAGCCCGGGGCTAGGGAACCGGAGGATCCGTAAAGGACCCTGCCGCCATTATGACCTCGTCCGGCGTGGCCAGCATCTGTTCATAGGCCTTGGGCGGATAGGCCATGTGCGGCTTGGTGGCATCAAAGGATGGCTGAGGCACAGGGCTCGGCCCGGAATAGGCACCCGGTGCCTTGAACCGCTCCGCCTCGACATCTGAAATCCCGGCCTTGGCCAGGACAGCCGGATCGATCCAGTGGGCCGGGTCCATGAGTTTGCCGGGCGTCGCCACTTCCAGGGTCATCTGGTCTGGACCGGCGAAATAGATCGACTTGCACATGCCGTGGTCGATGGGGCCGATGACATTGACGCCGTGGCTGCGGATGCGGTCGCGCAGGGCGATCAGGTCAGCCTCGGTGTCCGCGCGAAAGGCCAGATGCTGCAGGGTTCCCGGTGCGCTCACCCCGGCCCCGTTCCCCGCATGGGTCACCCCGAGCTCGATGGGGATCTCGTCAACCCTGGGCAACTGAACGATCGAGAAATAACTGTGATCATTCATGCGCAGAAAGGCGTGCAGGCCACCCGGCACGCCGTGCATGTCGAACAACGCCACAAGAGGGCAACCCATGACCTGCGAGAAGAAGTCGATGTGTTTCTTGATGTCCCCGGCCATGAAGGCCAGATGATGGATGCCGCTGGGATGCTGGCTCATGTTTCCTCCGAAAGACTCGCCCAAGACGATACCCACTGGACGGTTGTTGGCTTTAGCCTAAGTCTTCAGACCCAGGACGTCCAAGGGGGGATTTTCAAATGACCGTGGTGCGCGAGCCCTATGGCTTTGTTCATGCTGACAACAGCCGCCTGAAAGAGGTCTATGGCGGCCCCTCGGGACAGGTCTTTGTCGAGTGCATGCGCATCCGACCCGATGACGTCGACTCCCAGAGCGTCATCCTGTTCAGCCACCCCGTGGGCGGCGGATCCTTCCTGCCCCTGGTGACGGCCCTGGCCCATGCCGGGCGTCATGTGATCTACTGCAACCCGCGCTATCGGGGGAATGACACGGCCCTGATCATGGAAAAGTGTGTTCTGGATCTGGGTGCCTGTATCGCCGATCTGAAGACGCGGTTCGGCTATGAAAAAGTGATACTTGGCGGCTGGTCCGGCGGCGGCTCCCTCTCGCTCTTCTATCAAGACCAGGCAGAACGGCCGACCCTGAAGGCCACGCCTGCGGGGGATGAAGTCGACCTGACCGCCGCAGGCTTGATCCCTGCGGACGCGGTCATGCTGCTGGCGGCCCACATCAGCCGGTCGGTGACCATGACCGAATGGCTCGATCCCTCCATCCTCGATGAGGATAAGCCCTTCGAGCGGGACCCTGATCTGAACATCTATGATCCGGCCTGCCCCAACCAGCCCCCCTATTCCGAGGCCTTTGTCGCACGGTTCCGGCAAGCACAGATCGACCGGAACCGCCGCATTACAGCCCGGGTAAAGACCCAGCTGGCCGAGATCAGAGCCGGATCCGATCCCGATGCCGAGCGCTGCTTCGTCACCTATGGCACCATGTCCGATGTGCGCTGGATGGACCCGACCCAGGACCCGTCCGACCGTAAGCCGGGGACCTGCTATCTGGGCGATCCGAGGATCGTCAATGACGGCCCTGTCGGCCTGGGCCGGTTCTCGACCCTGAGGTCCTGGCTCTCGCAATGGAGCTTTGACGAGAGCCGCGCCAATGGCCTTGTGAACGCGGCCAACATGTCCTGCCCGGTCCTGGTGATCAACAATACCGCTGACCTGGCCTGCACCCCAAGCCATGCCCAGCGGCTGTTCGACGCCGTCGCTTCAGAGGACAAGGCCCTGGTGCATATCCAGGGGGCTGATCACTATTACGTGGACCGCCGCGACCTCCTGCCCCAGGCCTGCACGGCAGTGATGTCCTGGCTGGAAGCGCGGGGGTTCTAGGGCGTGTTCCGATAAGTGGGAACCGGTTATCGGATCAAAACATGCCCTAACTCTTTGAATTAAGGCGTCACTGCGCCGTATAGCCGCCGTCGATCAGCATTTCGCCGCCGGTCATGAAGCTTGACTCATCGCTGGCCAGAAAGACCACGGCATCGGCGATTTCCCGGGGCTCACCCAGGCGACCCAGGGGGTGACGATCAACCAGCATCTGGCGGCGCTCATTGCCGTTCTCGATATTTCGCAAAATGCCCGAGACCAGGGGCGTGTCGATATAGCCCGGGTGGATGGAGTTCACCCTAATGCCCAGGGGCGCCCACTCTAACGCGGCCGCCTTGGTCAGCATCAGGACGCCGCCCTTGGACGCGCAATAGGCGGCTGCGCCCGGACTGGCCACCTTGCCCATGATGGACGAGATATTGATCACCGACCCGCCCCTCTGGCCTGCGGCAATGGCCGGCCCGGCATAGCGAAGGCCCAGGAACACCCCGTCCAGATTGACCGACAGGGTCTTGCGCCAGCCTTCCAGACTGTGGGTCATGAGCTCCAGCCCGGTAAGCGCAATGCCGGCATTGTTCACGAGGATATCCAGCCGGCCGAAGGTCTCGACCGTCTTGGCAACCACCCGCTCCCAGTCGTCTTCCGAGGTCACATCATGAACCTGGAACAGGGCCTTGCCGCCTGCGGCCTGGATTTCATCGGCCAGGGCGAGACCCGCGTCTTCCGCGAGATCGGTCAGGACAACGGCCGCCCCTTCCCTGGCCAGACGCCGCGCAGACTCGGCACCAAGCCCCGAGGCTCCACCGCTAATCAGGGCGACCTTGCCCGCTACTCGACCTGTGGCCATCGCTGTTTCCCCTGTGAATTTTCCAGTGCGTCGAGACTAGGACAATTCAGCAGCAAGGAAAGGACGATCGAACCAAGCCTATGCCGGGTTGGGAATGAGTTCGAAGTCCATCGGTGGCAGGTTCAGTATCCTGCAAAGCCGAAGCGCGATGTCCCGTTCAGCCTCGTCAAACCCGCCGTCCGCTGCGGCAACCCCGCAGGCCGTGGCAACAAGCCGTCTGGCGGCGAGTGGATGGCTGCGCAGCTTCAAGACTGCGGCCTCTGCATCAGCCATCGCCCGTTCCGCATCCCGATCGAAGCGGTCGATGAGCCGGTCGAAGGCCTCCAGCGCATCCTCCGGACCAAAGACCGCCAGATCAGCGATGGCATAGAACCGCTCGGTCAGTTTGCGTCTTTCCTCGATGGTCACCCAGCCATCGGCATGGGCCACAAGGGCGCAGGCGGCGACAATGGCGTCGAACTGGGCGGCGTCACCGGGGGTCAAGGCCTCTTTCAGGAGACTGCGGAAATCCGGGCGGTAACGGTGTTTGGGGGTTGGCATACCTGCTCCTCATGATCTGACAGGAGGCGGCCTGCTTCGGGTTGAAACCGCCTCTGGTGAAAGAGACGCCCTGAGACCGTATTGTCGGCCATAAGCGCGCCCCCTGCGGTCCGACATCACGCTCGCCTGTTCGACGAGACGCCAGAGGGGCCCGGCCCGCCCTCTAGAGGTGGGCGCCGAATTCGGGAGTTCAAGGGGCGAGGACCTAGAAAAATCCTTTGGCCGGCGCACCCTAACTTTTCATTCGTCTACGCACTATGCTGCAGAAAATGCTGCGCAGCATTTCTGGCTAAATGGCGCCGAAAC
>CAIYSH010000255.1 GCA_903928755.1 uncultured Alphaproteobacteria bacterium
AACCGCCATGCCCGCACTTCGGAGTCTGCGGAGGCTGTGCCCTGCAGCACTGGGAGGCGCGCGCCTACCTCGCCTGGAAGGTCGAACGCCTGCGCGGCACCTTGGGACTTCAGCACCTGGAGACAGACATACTGACGGCGGTGGCGTCGAAGGCTGGATCGCGCCGTCGTCTGGCCCTGCATGCAAGAAAGGGGACACGCGAAGAGGCCCGGCTGGGTTTCAAGGAACGCAAATCCTGGGCCGTGGTCGAGATTTCACGTTGTCCCGTAGCCGATCCCAGGCTGGATGCTGCGCTTCCGGCCCTGCGCCGCCTGGCCGCGCCACTCTTCGAGCATCACAAATCTGCGCCGACCCTGCATGTCACCCTGACCGCTGCAGGTCTGGACGTGGATATTTCCGGGGTCGAAGCCAAGTCCGGTGGATTGTCGGCCGATGCCCGCATGACCCTGGCTGAACGGGCTGCGGAGGCCGATTTTGCCCGGGTAACCCTGGATGGCGAGATCGCCTTCATGGCCCGTCAGCCCACCGTGCGCTTCGGGCCCGCGACGGTCGCTCTTCCCCCCGGAGCCTTTCTCCAGGCCACCGTTGAAGCTGAAGCCATGATGAGTGCCTTCGTCGCCCGTGCGGCGGAAGGAGCGGGCCGAATTGCCGATCTCTATTGCGGGGTTGGCACCTTCACCTTTCCGCTCGCGGCCATCGCGCCGGTCCTTGCTGTCGAAATGTCTGGTCCAGCCATACGCGCCATTACGGCGGCAACGGCGACAGCACCAGGTCTCAAGGGCATTGTGGCAGAGGCACGGGACCTGGTCCGTCGCCCGGTTCTGGCTGAGGAACTCAAGCGCATCGATACCGTAGTCTTCGATCCGCCCAGATCCGGCGCTGCCGAACAGTCGGCCGAACTGGCCAGGTCTTCGGTGGCACGGGTCATCGGGGTCTCCTGCAATCCGGCGACCTTCGCCCGGGATGCCAGGACCCTGGTGGAGGGCGGATTTGTGCTGAAGCAGGTCTTGCCGGTGGATCAGTTCCTGTGGTCGCCACATATTGAACTGGTCGGGATTTTTGAACGCTAGACCACGCGCTGTCAGCAGGATTTGATCTGACGGTCGGCTCCTGCCAGACGGGGCCTGCCCTAGACCGGCCCCCGGTTTGCCAGGATTGCAAAGGTCAGACAAAGGACAACGGCTGCGGTCAGTCCAAGTCTCAACTGGCCATACCACTCCGGGGCCTCGCCACGGCGCACGGTCCAGAGGTCATAGCCCAAAAGGCTGGCGAAGGTGACCGAGAGGGTCGCCAGCGCCCAGGTTATGGGCAGGAAGAGGGCCGGCCAGGCCACCAGGGCGGGGAGTGTGCTGACGGCATAGGCCCGCCAGGCACCCTTGCGAACCGGACGTGCGACAGCAAGTCCCCACTGCGCGCCACCCATGAAAGACAGGATGATGGCCCCATAGGCAGCCAGCCAGAGGGATGCCGATCCATAGGGGGTCTGCACCCTCAGGGCGATGGCGGCTGAAAGGCCAAAGAAGGGGATGAGGCCGGCCAAACCTAGGATCAGGGCCGGTCTTGGGATGTCGTTCCTGGAATCAGTCATGCAAGGGGTGCCACGCGTCGGACCAGTCCCTGGAGAGCGGGACGGATGATCAGGAATAGCCGATAGAGTCCCTCCAGGCATCCCAGTAAAGGTGGCCAGCGGGCCGCAAGACCCAGGGGGCGGAGAAGGGGGGTCTCGCGCCACATGGCCGCAAAAGCCTCTGCCCCGGACATCATGGGGCCACCCGTTTCCTGCGCATGGAATCTGGCAAGCAGGGTTTCGCGATCCAGTGGGCATGATCCGCCGAGCGAGAGGTTCTCGAAACCGATCCGTTGCCCCCAGTCCAGGCGGCGGATCAAGGCGATCTCTCGCACGCAGAGCGGACAGTCTCCGTCGTACCAGACGGTCAAGTGCGGCATGAGATTACCACGCCGTTAGGTGATCGCGGCAAACTGTGCCATGCTTGGCCTCGGCTGCGGGTCTGATCGTCCATGTCCGGACGCTACACCATGCCGAAGACGGTGGCAGGATTTTTTCCGCCATACCTTCAAACCGTCCGGTAACGCCCGGCCCAAACACCCCAGAGTGTGATGAACGAGAACGACAAGACCGGATTCGCCGAGCGATTGAAGTCGGCTGCAGAGGCCAAAAAAGCCCTGCTTGAGAAGATGAAGCCCAAGGTGGCAGTCATCGACCCGTTGTTTGCAGAGCGTGCTGCGCTGCGGGCCAAGGAAAAGGCCGATGAACTGGCGGCTGTCCGTTCTGCCCGGGCAGACGCGCGGGCCGCGGCCAAGGCCCTGGCCGAAGAAATTGCCGAGGCCCAGCGTCTGGAG
>CAIYSH010000256.1 GCA_903928755.1 uncultured Alphaproteobacteria bacterium
AGCGCGGGAAGCGCGCGCCGCTTGAGGGCGACAATGGCGATGCGATAAGGCAGGCTAGGGCAAAGCACAATGTCGGACCGACATCTGACGGAAGGAAAGACCATTTCCCGGGACGAAATTCCTCCTGAAACGGACGGCTTCCTGGGCGGACGTTTACGCCTGCGCCAGTCTGGCAAGGGCTACCGTGCCGGCATGGACGCTGCCCTGCTGGCCGCGGCCTGCGATGCGAAGACCGGCGACCGGGTGGTGGAGGCCGGCTGTGGCCCTGGCGCTGTCTTGCTGTCAGCGGCCTTCAGACGCCCGGACGCCGCCTTTACGGGTCTTGAAATGGACCCCGCCGCCCTGGCCCTGGCCCAGGACAACATCATCCTCAACTGCCTCGCCGATCGGGTCACGGTTCAGGCCGCCGATATCGGCAAGCCCTTCGCCCAGCTGAACCTGCCGCCCTTTGACGGCGCACTGGCCAATCCGCCGTTTTTTGATGATCCTGATGCCCTGCGTGCACCAAGGCCGGAAAAACAGGCCGCATGGATGGCGCAGGGCGGACTGCAGGCCTGGACAATCTTCCTGCTGAAGTCCGTGCGCGAGGGCGGAACCATCACGGTGATCCACCGCGCCGACCGGCTGGCCGACCTTCTGGCCCAGCTTGGCCCCAAGGCCGGCAGCTTTCAGGTTCGCCCCATACACCCCTTCGCAGATGCCCCGGCCAAGCGGGTCCTGGTGCGGGCCCGGAAAACCGGCAAGGCACCCCTCCAGCTCCTGCCGCCCGTCATCCTGCACGACCGCGACGGCGGCAAACACACCCCCCATGCCGACGCCCTCCTGCGCGGCGAGGCGGCGTTGGAGTGGGCCTAATGAAACCGGTCACCCCGGCGGAGGCCGGGGTCCAGGTCACAGGGCTCTGAGCTGGCCGAGCACCCTGGGAGCAGCCCTCCCGGAAACGCTGCGACCCAGGATCTTTCATACCGGTCTTCACCGGTATGACCGGGGTTGGATGTCAATCGCCGCAGTCCCCTCCCCCGCCGGTCACCCCGGCGGAGGCCGGGGTCCAGGTCACAGGGCTCTGAGCTGGCCGAGCACCCTGGGAGCAGGCCTCCAGGAAACGCTGCGACCCAGGACCTGGATACCGGTCTTCACCGGTATGACCGGGGTTGGGGTCACCCCTTGAACCAGACCAGCTGATGGCTCACCGCCAGCAGTTCGCCATGATCAGACCAAAGCTGGGCAGACTGGTCGTTGAAGCCGTGCTTGAAGGCCGCCGCATCACAGACCGCCAGCAGGGGCCGGTCGGCCTGTCGCGCCAGGGCCGCCTCATCAGCCAGGAAATAGGTGCTCAAGGTCGCCGTGGCCACGGGCGAGAAATCCCCGCGGACCATGAAGATCCTGGGCAGGAAGGCATCGCTGACGGCGGCCAGGGCCGGATAGTCCAGGGGCCGCAAAGGCGTATCGCGCACCCACATCTGCGTCACCGGCGACATCAACGCGCCTCCAGGGCCAAGGGGGCGAGGTTCGCCCGCCAGGAACCGCATTTCGTAATTCTTCCGCCAGGCCACGGGGGCGAAGCTGTCGGAGGTCGGCGTCTTGTCCCAGTGGGCCACCGCAGGCGGGGCGGCCATGGCGTGGGCCCAGGTGTCCCGGGTCGCCCCCGTCACCACAGTGGCCGTGGTGGTGATCCCGCCGCCCTCCTGCGACTGCTCCACTGACCAGTGCTGGGTGGAGCGGCCATCGCGCACCAGTCGCGCAGCGATCTCAAAGCCGCCCTCCGCCACAGCACCGCAATAGTTCACGGTCAGGGCCGCCGGCCGGCCCCGGCATTGCGGGTGATCCAGCACGGCCTTCAACATGACCGCCGCCGTCGCGCCGCCAAACGGCCCGGCCATGTTCCAATAATCCGGCGTGGTGGCGCCCGCGAACCGACCCTCCCCAAGAGGCGTCAAGGCGATGGCGGCGTCGAGGGGGTGGGTCAAGGGGGGGCTCCAGCCGCAGATATTTGGAAGCAGCCTGTCTCAAAGGCCTCACCTTTGCAGTCAACGCCCCAAAATCATGGCACTTCTTGCTATTGCAATAATTTGGTGTATTTCTTTCTTGAGAAATGGAAACTGCATGTCGATAGCTCTCGAAAATGCGCCAGACCAGAGGGGTCAGGTCCTGGGTAAGGCGGTGGTCCGGGCGGCGGACACGCTGAACCTCAGCGGGGCCGTTGCGGCCTCAGCCCTAGGGCTGAGCGAGGCGTCGTTTTCGCGCCTGCGTCAAGGGGCCTTCACCCTGGCGCCGGGCAGCAAGGCCTATGAACTGGCGGCCCATCTGGTGCGGCTTTACCGAGCCCTGGACGCCATTGTCGGCGGCGACGACCGGG
>CAIYSH010000257.1 GCA_903928755.1 uncultured Alphaproteobacteria bacterium
GTCAGCACTCATGATCTCTCGCCCCCTGAAGACCGCCGCAGTGTCATCCCACAGCCTTGCGCAAGGCTACCACAGGCCGCAACAGTGTGTAAGCGTATGCGGCTCAGTCCCGGAGGCGACATAAAACCGGTTAGGATTCTGATTTTCCGGAAGCGCGATGGCAGTCCCTAGGGGAGTCGAACCCCTCTCTCCAGGTTGAAAACCTGGCGTCCTAACCGATAGACGAAGGGACCGCAGACGCGAGAGCGGGGTCTATATCCGCCTTCCGGAGGGTGTGCAAGTCAGGCCGGGCATCCTTTTTCCGATATCAATGACGGCAGGGGTCTGCAAACCGCTAACCCACCCTCCGGGGGTCCGCGACATCCTCGATTTCCAGCTCTACCCCTTGGCGTCCCTGCCAGTCATCCGGCTTAAGCTTGCCAACCACATGAAGCGCATTGGACGCCCCCATCAAGGCTCGCCCCAGGTCCGTCTCCTCAGCCCGCCAGGCCATGGCCTTGAGTTTGCCACCAGAACTGTCCGTCAGGGTGACCCGCACATGACCGCCGCGCAGGGCCATGGGCCGCTCTACCCGGACATCGGCCATGGCGAACAAGGGTTCGGGATTTCCCGGACCGAAGGGTGCCATGCGCTGGAATGCATTTAAAAGAGGGCGATCAGCGCCGCGGGAGGTGATCAGGGCGTCGATTTCCAGGGCATCAGCGGCCGTGGCGATCACGCTTTCGTCTGCAACCTGCCGGCACAGGAAGTCACGAAGCTCTGGGATGATGGCGGGCTTGACGCTGAGGCCCGCCGCCATGGCATGACCGCCGCCCGCCATCAGCAGGCCAGCTTCATAGGCGGCCTGAACGGCCCGGCCAAGATTGACCCCTGGCTGGGAGCGACCGGAACCTTTCCCGACATCAGCGGCCCTGTCGATCCCGACCACCAGAACGGGCTTGCGATAACGCTCCCGGAGGCGACCGGCCACAATGCCGATCACGCCAGGGTGCCAGTCGTCTCCGGCCACAAGGATCATCGGCGCATCGCCAAAATTGCTCTCCGTCTCGATCCTGGCGACAGCCGCATCAAGGACGTCACGCTCCACATCCTTGCGCGAGGCATTCAGGGCATCGAGTTCGGCCGCAAGATCGGCGGCCTCTGCCGGGTCTTCCGTAGAGAGGAGGCGCGCGCCGAGATCAGCCCGGCCGATCCGGCCGCCGGCATTGATCCGGGGCCCCAGGACGAAACCGGCGTGGAATGTGGTGGCCGGTCCCTGGGACTTTGCAACGTCCAGCAGGGCCTTCAGCCCGATATTACCCCAGCTGGACATGACCTTCAGCCCCTGGGTGGTCAGGGCACGATTGAAGCCGGTAAGCTCGGTGACGTCACAGACCGCCCCCATGGCGGCAAGATCCAGCCAGGCGCGAAGATCCGGCTCGGCCTTGCCGTCGAACAGGCCCCGCTTGCGGGCTTCACGGTTCAGCGCGGCGAGAAGAACAAAGGTCACGCCCGCCGCAGCCAGATTGCCCTGACCGGACTGGTCGCCCGGACGGTTGGGATTGACCAGGGCCAGGGCTGGCGGAACCTCATCGCCACGCATCAGGTGATGGTCGATGACGACAACCTCCAGGCCGATTTCAACGGCGTAGGCGATGGCGTCCTGGGCTGCGGCACCGCAGTCCACCGTGATCACCAGCTCCGCACCCTCGGCCTTCAGGCGGCGGAAGGCGGGCGGACTGGGGCCATAGCCCTCGGTGATCCGGTCGGGAACATAGATCGGCAGGGTCTTGCCCATGGCACGCATCCAGCGGACCAGCTGGGCGGCACTTGAGGCTCCGTCGACATCATAGTCGGCAAAGACCACCATGGGCCTGTCGCGCACCACGGCATCGACCAGGATTTCTGCCGCCCGATCCATGTCCATGAAGCTGGAGGGATCCGGAAACAGCGCCTTGAGGGTCGGGTTGAGATAGGTTTCGCCCAGGGCCTCAGTGACGCCCCGGGCGGCCAGGGCACGCGCCAGAATCTCGGAGAGCCCCAAATGCAGCTGGTGATGACGCACAACATCATCATCGGCCGGTCTCTGTCGCCAAAGCCGACCTGTCAGGGATCTGGTGACTCCGAGATAGCCCGTCGCCCCATCGGTCATGAACCTAGACCGGACGCTTCATCCGGACTTCACGCACGGTCCGGGTGGCTGAGTTCATCACCAGACTGTGGGTATGAACAAACCCGCCTTCATAACGCACGCCATCCAGCAGGGCACCATTGGTGACCCCAGTTGCTGCGAAGATGGCATCAGCCCTGACGATCTCATGCAGGTCGTACTTGCGGTCGAAATCGGTAATTCCGACCCTCTGGCCCCGCGCCTTCTCATCGGCATTGCGGAAGACCAGACGGCCCTGGAACTGACCGCCAACGCACTTCAGTGCCGCACAGGCCAGAACACCTTCAGGCGCGCCCCCCTGCCCCACATAGAGGTCAACCCCCGTGGTCGGATCCGCCGTGTTCATCACGCCAGCGACGTCGCCGTCAGTAATCAGATAGACCCGGGCACCCACGCTGCGCAGATCCGCAATGATCTCGGCGTGACGGGGGCGATCCATGACGCAGACCGTGACTTCAGAGGGGTCAACCCCCTTGGCTAAGGCGAGCGCCCGGACGTTTTCACTGGGGGCCTTGTCCAGATCGATGATCCCGGCCGGATAGCCGGGCCCGCAGGCGATCTTGTCCATATAGGTGTCAGGCGCGTTCAGCAGGGTGCCTTTGGGTGCCCAGGCCATGACCGCCAGGGCATTGGCCATGGCCTTGGCCGTCAGGGTCGTGCCTTCCAGGGGGTCCAGGGCGATGTCGATCTTGTTAGGGCCACCCCGGCCGACCTTTTCGCCGATGAAGAGCATGGGCGCCTCGTCGCGCTCGCCCTCGCCGATGACCACGGTGCCGTCGATGGGCAGGCGGTTCAGCTCGCGGCGCATGGCGTCCACGGCGGCCTGGTCGGCGGCCTTCTCGTCGCCCCGGCCACGCAGGCGCGCGGAGGCCACGGCGGCGCGCTCGGTCACGCGGACGAGTTCGAGCGTCAGGATGCGCTCGATGATCTTTTCTTCCTGGATGACGAGATCGGGCATGATGGTCCTCTGGCCGGGGAAAGGGGGCGCGTTACTCGCGCTCGATGCGGATGACTTGCGGGCGTTCGGCGATATAGCCGTCCTTGACGACGGCTTCCAGCACTTCGCGGATCGTCGTTTCGGAGGTGGCGTAGGTCATGAGGATGACCGGCACGACCCCATTGGGGCTGACCTCGCCGGGTTTGGCGGGACGGCTGCGCTGGACGATGCTCTCA
>CAIYSH010000258.1 GCA_903928755.1 uncultured Alphaproteobacteria bacterium
ATTTCGGCCAGGCCGACAAAGTGCATGCCGCCCTGGAGGATGGGGTGCTCGATGCCGAACAGCTCTGTGATGCGGGTTTTCATGGGGGCTTTTCCTGGACAGGTGTTTTGTTGGTGCCGGGTCGGCGGGATTCGGCGCACACTCTTATGCGAGGACTTGCGGGTTTCAATACCGCCGTTTGATGATCGGTGTTTTGATGAAACCTTCAGGTTGAGGTATTAGACAACGAAACGCTCCCTTCCTGGATGGCCCTCATGCTGATTTCCCTGATCTTCGCGGCCGCGGTCGCCTCTGCTGCGCCTGCACAGGCCACCGCCCCGGCCCCGGCCGACGACAACAAGCTGGTCTGCAGGTATGAGGCGAACCTCGGCACCCGTCTGCCGGTCAAGACCTGCAAGACCAAGGGGCAGATCGCCCGGGAGGCCCAGGAGGCCAGGGACCTGACCCGCACCATGCAGAATTCCGGGCCGGAAAAGTCCCAGTAGGATCTAGATCTTCACCCGGGCGAGATTGGGCTTCGGGATCGCTGCGGTAAAGGGCCCGGCGGCCTTGGCCTTGTCCATGGCCAGATCGGCCCAGGCCTGGGCAAAGGCTGCGGGACCGCCGGGGCTGAGGGCACCCAGGCTGAAGGTCACGCGCCGGCCCTTGAGTCCCGTGGTCAGCTGCGCCCAGAGGTCCAGATCTTCAGACGGCCGCTCGGCGTCGGACAGTTCCGCACCTGACAGGATTTTGGCCGTGATCCGGGCAATGGTCCGGTCTCCCGGATCAAGGTCGACGGGGCCGGGCGGCAGATCCTTGAGACTGGCCGTCAGGCCTGCCAGCACCATGCGATGGGGGCTCGTATTGCGATCTCCACCTGCCTGGCCCGTCAGGTCGGCTCCGGATCGCACAAAGGCCCAGCCGCCGCACTTGAAGGCAGAATGCCAGGTGGCGCGGGTCCAGATCTGAATCGGCGTGGTCATGGTCCAGCCCTATCAGGCCCGGTCCTGCAGGGCAGCAGGTTTCCACGGCGGGGGATCCCGGAAGAAGTTTCTTCGCGATCGCCCCTCAGGATCATAGTCTGCCCCCAGAGAGGAAATCCCATGCGCACATCCCCAATGGCCCAGGCCGTCCTGCACGACGGCTGGGGCGAGCTGATCCTGTCCCGACCGGACCGCAAGAACGCCCTGATCGGCCCCATGGTCGCCGATCTTCAGTCTGGCCTTGCAACACTGCTGTCGGGGGGGGCTAAGGCGGTGGTGCTGCGCGGGGCGCAGGGGGTTTTCTGTTCGGGTCTCGATGTGGATGCCTTTGCCGAGGATCCAGCTCCGGCCTGGCGGGCCAGCTGGCCGACTGACTGGGCCGAATGGCACAGGACCCTCTATCGCTGCCCGGCGGTGATCGTCTGCGCCCTGGAGAAATACGCCATCAATGCCGGGGCTTCCATGGCCCTGGCCGCCGACCTGCTGGTGGTGGGCGAAACCGCCACCCTGCTGGTGGGTGAGGCGGCCCTGGGCATGCTGGCCCCGATGAACATCGCCTGGCTCAGATTGCGGACGTCCGAAGCCGTTGCAGCCCAGCTGACCCTTGGCGCCCGCCGCACGGGCGCGGCTGACCTGCTCCGGCTGGGCCTGGCCTATGAGGTGGTTGCCGACGATCAGACCGCGGCCCGTGCCAGCGAACTGGCGGCCACCCTTGGCGGCTATCGCGGTCAGGCCCTGGCCGGGATCAAGGCCGCCCTGCGCGCCGGACGGCCTGAAGGCGGCGAGGCTGTCTTTGATGCGGTTCAGTCCACGGGTTTCGTGTCTGCGGCACCCGGTCGGGTCGCAAAGACCTAACGCCTTACCACATCGACAATGGCGTGGTCGGCGGCCTTGCGGACGACCAGATCGGCCGTATCCCGGGCGAGACTGATGTTCTCCCTCAGGTTCTTCAGATTGACCCCGGTCCAGACCATCCGCGCCAGGTTTTCGGTCTGCTCGCGGCTCATGGATCGGAAGCGGGCGTAGAAGGAGGTCGCATCATGCTCGGCCGCCTCCCACAGTTCCAGGAACCGCGCCACATACCAGGACTCCAGATCGCCTTCGTCGGCGTCCAGATAGATCAGCAGGTCCAGGGGATCGGGGGCGTCCGGCGTCACGGCCCGGTGCTGCAGGTTCAATCCCTCGACGATCAGGATGTCCGGCGGGCTCAGGGTCCGCGCCAGGGCGGGGTCAATGTCATAGGCAGTATGGGAATAGGTCGGGAAGACGGCGGGCCCTGTCCGGATGTCGGCCAGGGCGGTGCGGAACCTGTCATTGTCATAGGTGGGCGGAAAGCCCTTCTGCTCCAGCAGGCCCAGGTCCGTCAGCTCGGCATTGGGTCGCAGGAACCCGTCCGTCGCAATGATCTCGACCACGGCCTTGCCGTTCAGGGCTGATTTCAGCTCACCGGCCAGGGTTGATTTACCCGCAGCGACCGCGCCGGTCAGGCCGACAATCAGCGGCCCTGCGGCCGGTCGACGGACGGTCAGGTCGGCGGCGAGGGACTCGATCGGGCTCATCAGGACTTCCAGAACTGGAAGGCGTGAAGACCCTCGATAATGCCCAGGCGGGACAGGCCGAGGACCTCGGTCAACCGGAAGGCCGCGGAGAAAAAGGCGTCGGAAATTGCTGGAATGAAGAAGATGGCCGCCAGCAGCAACAGAGGGGCGACGGGCTCATAGCGCCCCACGGCGCTGCGGACCCCGGCCGGGAGGAAGGGGCGGATCACGCCATATCCGTCGAAACCCGGTGCCGGGATCAGGTTCAGCACCAGAGCTGTCGCCTGAAGAAAGGTGAGGAAGGCCACAGCCTGGGTCAGGGGGGCCTGAGACACCGGCGGCGGGAAAACCTTCAGGGCTGCGGCCAGGGCCAGCATGACCACCAGTGTGCCCAGAGGTCCGGCCAGGGACGACGCCGAGCGCCAGAGGCGGCTGCGCATCAGGTCTTCGCGAAGATAGACCGCACCGCCGGGAAACCCGATCCCGCCCAGGGCCAGGGCGATCAAGGGGAAGATCACCGTGGTCTGCAGGTCGGCATATTTGCGGGGGTCCATGGACAGATAACCCTTGCCCTTGACGGTGGTATCGCCGCCAAGGTGGGCCACCAGGGCGTGGCTGAATTCATGAACGCCCACGGCCAGCATCCATCCCGACATGACAAAGACAAAGGTCAGGACCCCTGTCCACTGCGGCGCGCTGGTCAGACCCGCAGCACTGGCCAGCCAGATCGTGACCACCAGCAGGATGGGATTGCCCCCGATGGACCGGGCAGGAGGCGTCTGTGAGGGCGTAACCAAGGGCGGCATCCGGCGTGGCGTCAGATCGCCACGGAGGCAATATGGCGGGCCTCGCCGGGAACTCAAGCTGCCTGCGTAAGCCCCACCCGAAACCTTGTGAAAACAACCGTGTTTGGCGTCTGTGGCCTGACCGTGGCAATGAACCGCCGCCCTTCGACAGAGTTTGATTCCCCATGGCCATTCCCTTCATCGACCTTCAGGCCCAGCGCCTCCGCCTCGGCCAGCCCCTGGAGGATGCCATTCTCAAGGTGGTGCGTTCGGGTGCCTACATCATGGGCCCGGAGATCGCCGCCTTCGAAAAGGCCTTGGGGGCGTTTGGAGAGGCGCCGTTTGTCCTGTCCTGTGGGTCGGGAACTGAGGCCCTGCAACTGCCGCTCATGGCCTGGGGCATTGGCCCGGGCGATGCGGTGTTCTGCCCGTCCTTCACTTTTGCGGCGACGGCAGAGGTCATGCCTCTGGTCGGGGCCTCGCCAGTCTTTGTCGACATTCTGCCCCACACCTTCAATCTGGATCCGGTCAAGTTGGATGCCGCCATCGAGGCGGTGAAGGCAGAGGGCAAGCTGACGCCCAGGGCCGTGATTGCCGTCGACCTGTTTGGCCAGCCCGCAGACTATCCTGCCATCGCTGCGGTTGCGGCAAAGCACGGCCTGAAACTGATCGCTGACTCCGCCCAGGGTTTTGGCTGCACCCTCAATGGCCATCACCCCCTGCACTGGGCCGACGTGGCCACCACCAGCTTTTTCCCGGCCAAGCCCCTGGGTTGCTATGGGGACGGTGGCGCCGTGCTGAGCAAGGACGCGGCCTTCCATGACCTGCTGGTCAGCCTGCGGGTCCATGGCCAGGCGGTGAAGGGCGACATCGAGGGCAGGACCTTCGATCACGATCCCAAATACCTGAACATGCGGGTTGGCATGAACAGCCGGATGGACACGATCCAGGCCGCTGTCCTGTTACAGAAGCTCTCCATTTTCGCCGACGAGATCGAGGTCCGGAACCGGGTGGCCGATCGCTATGCCGCAGGCCTGTCGGATGTGGTCACGACGCCAAAAGTCATCGACGGCGGGGTCAGCGTCTGGGCCCAGTACACCATC
>CAIYSH010000259.1 GCA_903928755.1 uncultured Alphaproteobacteria bacterium
CCCGGGGCCGTAAAGCTGTTTGATCAGTCGGCGACATCTGCGCCTGATCCGCTGATTGGCGACGCGGCAGCGCTGAAAGCGGCCTATGTCCTGCTGGATACGGCCTCGCTGAAGGATCTGCAGGCACGGCTCGATCCGTTGATGAAGGACGGCCACCCCTATCGTGCGGAGGCCCGGGAGGCACTGGCCTATGCCAAGCTCATGGCTGGAGATACGGCCGGGGCCCGGGGTGATTTCGTGGTCCTGTCCCTCAGCCCGGATGGGCAGGACGGGTCGCGGGAGCGTGCGAGGGCTGCTATGGCCCTGATTGATTCCGGTACGGCAAAGCTGACCCCTGCTGTCGTCAAGGCAGCTCTTGCCGCTCCGCCTCCCATGGTTACAGCCCCCGGCGTCGGACTTCCCGGCATGCCGCAACAGCCAGGCCCCAACGCCCAATGACGTCCATGTGCCGGAACGGCTTTATCGTCCTCAGTATTGTCGCTGCCCTGGCGGCCAGCGGCTGCGCGACCGTCAAGCGGATTAACCCCTTCCATAAGTCGGATGCTGGACCCGCCGAGATCGCATCGGAAGGCAAGCGGATTGCCATCAATGCCCCTGACGAAACGGTTGAGCCTGCTGAGGGGCTGAAGGGCGCTGATTTCTTTCTGCCTGATGCCAAGCCCGTCAGCGAGTGGGCCCTGCCTGGTGGCAGTCCGGAACAGTCGGTGGAACATGTCGACGCGGGTGGAGCCCTTGCCGTGGCATGGCGACGGAACTTCGGAAAAAAGACAGGCAACGGCGGCTTCGTTACGGCACCTCCCGTAGCGGCCAATGGCAAGATCTATGTGATGGACGCAGAGGCCACGGTGTCCGCACTGGATTCCAGAACCGGTGCCCAGATCTGGAAGGCCGATCTCCGGCCGAAATCAAAACGGGATCGCGAGGGTTTCGGCGGTGGCCTTGCCCTTGCGGACGGCAAACTCACAGTAACATCCGGCTATCGGTTTGTGGCCCAGGTCAATGCCGATACCGGTGCAATCCTCTGGCGGACCCTGACGGAAGAACCCATTCATGCAGCCCCGACGGTTGCAGGTGGCCGGGTGTTTGTGGTCGCTATCGACAATACCCTGCTGACCTTTGATGCCGCGACCGGGGCTGCCGGCTGGACCTATCAGGCGCTTTCAGAATCGGCCCGAATTCTCGCCGCTTCCAGCCCTGCCGTTTCAGGTGATACGGTTGTGGCAACCTTTGGATCCGGTGAAGTGGTCGCCCTGCGCGCCGCTAATGGCAATGACCTCTGGAATGAGGCCCTGTCAAAGGCCAGCCGGACCAATGCCCTGTCCGAAATTCGCGATATTCCCGGCCGCCCCGTGATCTATCAGGGTGATGTCTTCGCCGTCAGTCATTCGGGCCTGCTGGCTGCCACGGACCTGCGCACCGGTCAGGCGAGATGGACCCTCCCCATCACCGGGATCACCACACCCTGGCCGACCGGGGATGTGGTTTACGTTGTCGACAAGCCTGGCAGGGTCTACTGCATCTCCAGGGAGACGGGACAGATCTACTGGGTGCGCGATCTGAATGACGGGCGCATCAAGAAGGGCCGTTGGGACTTTGTCACCAAGATGGGCAAGGGGGCGAAGAAGAATGCCGCCAAACCACTCTGGTCCAGTCCCATCCTGGCCAGTGGAAAATTGATCACCGTCTCGGATACCGGTGAATTGAAGGCCATCAACGCCAAGAGTGGCGTGGTGGAAAAGACACTCCAGTTGGGCCAGACAGTACTCCTGGGTCCCATCGCATTGAACGGAACCCTGTTTATCGTGACCGATGAGGCCCAGCTCATCGCTCTGCGTTAAAGCGGGAAGGGGATGCCCCGATGCCGCTCAGGCTCGCAATCGTCGGACGCCCGAATGTCGGGAAGTCGACACTGTTCAATCGTCTGGCTGGCAAGAAGCTGGCCATTGTTGATGACCGCCCCGGGGTAACCCGGGACCGACGCTTTGCCACGGGGCAACTCGGTGACCTCCCGCTGGAGCTTATCGATACTGCCGGGTTTGAAGACGTGACCGACGAAAGTCTGGAGGCGCGGATGCGAGCCCAGACCGAAATCGCCATTGACGAGGCCGATGTTGCCCTGTTCGTGGTGGATGCCCGTGAAGGCATAACGCCCATGGATGAGGTCTTCGCCGAGATCCTCCGCCGAAAGGACAAGCCTGTCATTCTTGCCGCCAACAAGGCGGAGGGAAAAAAGGGCGATGACGGTGTCAATGATGCCTTCCGCCTTGGACTGGGTGAGCCTATCGCGATTTCAGCCGAGCATGGCGAAGGCATGGCTGATCTCTTCAGTGCGCTGGTAGCCCTCTCCGACGAACACGAAATCGTCGAGGGCGTTCTGGCGGAAATGCCCATCAAGCTGGCCATTGTTGGCCGACCCAATGCCGGCAAGTCGACCCTGATCAACAAGCTCATCGGCGAAGACCGTCTTCTGACCGGACCGGAAGCCGGGATCACCCGGGATGCCATTCCCGTGGACTGGGAATGGGACGATCGTGCCATCCGGCTGGTGGACACGGCAGGCCTGCGGCGTAAGGCGCGGGTCCAGGAAAAACTCGAGAAGCTGTCCACGGCTGATACCATCCGTGCCATCACCTTCGCCGAAGTGGTGGTGCTGGTCATGGACGCGACCCACCCCTTCGAAATCCAGGACCTGCAGATCGCCGACCTGGTCGAACGCGAAGGCCGTGCACTGGTCTTCGTGGTGGCCAAATGGGACCTCGTCGAAGACCCAAGGGCAACGCTGGAAGACATTACGGAAAAGGTCGATCGCGCCTTGCCCCAGTTACGGGGTTCGCCCCTGATCGCCCTCTCGGCAGAAACCGGCCGCAATCTCGACAAGCTGATGCCGGCTGTCCTCAAGGCCCACACGGACTGGTCTACCAAGGTCAAGACCCGGGATCTGAATGACTGGCTGGCTATGGCCATTCAGAGACATCCGCCCCCAGCTGTGGGCGGCCGCCGTGTGAAACCCAAATATATGGCCCAGACGAAGGCGCGGCCGCCGACATTCGTCATGTTTGCCAGCCGGGCAGATCAGCTGCCGGAGCACTACAAGCGGTATCTGATCCATTCGTTGAGGGAGAGCTTTGATCTGCCGGGTGTGCCCATGCGGCTTACGGTCAAGTCGAACAAGAACCCCTATGCCGAGGGTGAGGCCAAGAGCGGCGTGGCGATTGATCGGCCCAAGCCCAATCGCAACAAGGTCAAGACCGGCCTGGCAACCAAGAAGAAGGCCGAGGCCGCCGCCAAGGCCAAGGCGGGCGCAACGGGCAAACCACGGCCGACCCGGATTGCCAAACCCAAACCCACGGGTGCCCCCAAGGGCCGGGCCCAGAAACTGGCCAGGCCCGGTGTCAAGCCGAAGCGGGCTGCCCGCGTTCTTTCCGCCACGCCGAAAAATCGACGTTAGTGTCGGGTTGGCCTAGGTCTGCCTGAGCCAGTTCGATCATCAGCGGGCCGATTTCAGAAGGATCGGGCAGGGTCGCAGGGTCTTCACCGGGCATGGCTTCGGCTCGCATTTTGGTGCGCATGGCACCAGGATCGATCAGAGCTGCCCGGACGGTCGTCGTCTCCAGTTCGTCAGCCCATGTGCGAACGATGTGCTCCATGGCAGCCTTGGAAGCGCCATAAGGCCCCCAGAAGGCCTTCGGGCGCGCAACGCGACCGGTTGTAACAAACAGGGCGCGCCCTCGTGGTGCTGCCTTCAACAGGCGTTCCGTGCTGCGGATGAGCCGATAGGTTGCTGTGGCATTCACGGTCATGACCCGATCCCACAGACCCGGCTCCACATGCCCAACCGGCGTCAGGGCACCGAGGACTGCGCCACAGTGGACCAGGAGGTCCAGGTGGCCAAACCGCTGATGAATGGCGAGACCAAGCTGGTCCAGGCCATCAGGTTGTGAAAGATCCAGAGGAACGAGGGTCGCGGGCTCCCCTGTAAGGGCGCGGATTTCGTCGTCGAGACTCTCCAGGCCTCCCTGTGTGCGGGCCGTGGCGACAATGTGTGCGCCGGCTCCAGCCAGGGCCAGGGCCGTGGCCCGACCAATCCCACGGGTGGCACCGGTCACAAGGGCGATCTGGCCGGAAAGCGGTTTCGAAGTCGAAGTCATTTGAACTCTTGTTGATGGTTATGGCGCGGTCTGATCTTCCGGGCGTTCGGCATAGTGCTGAGCGATTATGGCGCAGGCCATGAGCTGGATCTGATGAAAAATCATGATGGGCAGAAGGATCAATCCCAGGGTCGCCCCGGGAAACAGGACGCCCGCCATGGGCACGCCACTGGCCAAGCTCTTTTTCGAGCCGCAGAACACAATGGTGATCTCGTCCGCCTTCTGGAATTTCAGGGCGCGGGCCGCTGCGTAGGTGGTCAACAGGACTACGGCCAGCAAGACCGCGCAGAGCAGACCCAGGCGGATCAGGTCTGCAAGACCCACGCGGCTCCAGATGCCGCCGACAACAGCTTCAGAGAAGGCCGTATAGACCACCAGAAGGATGGAGCCTCGGTCCACATAGGACAGGAGCCTGTTGTGGGCCGTGATCCAGGTGCCGATCCATGGCCGCAGGATCTGGCCGGCAAGGAAGGGGATCAGCAGCTGGAAGACAATGGCCTGTATCGAATGCAGCGAAAAGCTGACTGCGTTCGTGTGCATCAAGGCTGCACCGAGAACGGGAGTCACGAGAATTCCCAACAGGTTTGACGCGGTGGCTGAGGCGACGGTTGCGGCGACATTGCCCCGTGCAATGGCCGTGAAGCCGATGGATGACTGGATCGTCGAGGGCAGGCATCCCAGGAATATCAGGCCCGGTGCCAGGGCTGCGGGCGTAATCCATGGGGGTAGGGCAGTCAGCCCCAGTGTCAGGACCGGAAACAGCACAAAAGTGGCAGCCAGGATCAGCAGGTGCAAACGCCAGTGTGTGATACCTGCAATTACGGCCTGCCTTGAAAGCTTGGCACCATGCAGGAAGAAGACCATGCCGATGGCGAGCTTGGTCATCAAGCCAAACATGGGCGCAATAACCCCCTGCGCTGGCAGCAGGCTCGCCAGCACCACCATGCCGATGATCAGCAGGATGTAGGTGTCCGGTTTCAGCCGTGACAGCAGGGTGCGCGAGGCTGAAATGGTCAGGCGTCCACCAGGAAGGAAAGCTGTCGATCCGCAGCTTCATTGCGCCCCTCTGCGATCTCCCGATCGAGCAGGCGTGTGGGATAGTCGCCGGTAAAATAGTGATCGGTGAACTGTGGCTCGGCGGGATTTCGCGGACCTGCGCCCATCGCCCAATAGAGGCCATCCACGGTCAGATAGCCCATGGAATCCACATTCAGGAATTTTGCAATTTCCTCGACCGTATGCGTTGCGGCCAGCAGTTTGTCCCGATCCGGCATGTCGACGCCATAGAAGTCAGGCCACTTCAGCGGAGGAGAGGCTGAGCGGAGGTGAACCTCTGTCGCCCCGGCGTCACGTACCATCTTTACGAACCTGACGGCCGTTGTGCCACGGACGATGGAGTCATCGATAAGCATCACCCTTTTTCCGGCGAGCACAGCGCGATTGGGTGAAAGCTTCATCCGAACGCCCATGTCGCGGGCACCCTGGGTCGGCAGGATGAAGGTCCGCCCAACATAGTGATTGCGGATGATGCCCATCTCGAATGGGACCCCGGTCTCCTGCGCGTAGCCGAGGGCAGAAGGGACACCTGAGTCTGGCACAGGAACGATGACATCGACGGGCGCGTGGCATTCCTGCGCCAGACGCTGGCCCATACGCTTGCGGACCTCGTAGACCGAACGCCCGTTCACAACTGAATCCGGGCGCGCAAAATAGACATATTCCCAGATGCAAGGGCGGGCCCGGGCGGCCGGAAAAGGGCGGAGGCTTTCGATGCCGTTGTGATCGATGACGACCATTTCGCCATGCTCGATATCGCGCACGAACCGTGCTCCGATGATGTCCAGGGCGCAGGTTTCCGAGGCGAGCACGGCCTTGCCATCCAGATCCCCCAGGACCAGCGGCCGGATACCCAGGGGGTCGCGAATGCCGATCAGCTTCTTGTTGGTCAGAACGACGAGGGCATATCCGCCTTCGATCTGACTGATGGCATCAATGAACCTATCCACCAGTCGTGATTGCCGGGACCGCGCCAGCAAGTGCAGGATCACTTCGGAGTCGGAAGTCGACTGGAAAATACTGCCGTCCGCGACAAGCTGCTGACGCAGCGTCAGAAAGTTGGTGAGATTGCCGTTGTGGGCAATGGCAACGCCACCTTGATCGAGATCTGCGAACATCGGCTGGACATTGCGGATGAAACTGCCACCCGCGGTCGAGTATCTCGTATGACCTATTGCCGAATGGCCAGGGAGACGACTGCCCAGGTCATTGCCAGCGAACGCATCGCCGACGTAACCCATGTGTCGCTCGGTATGAAAGCCCTGCCCGTCAAAACTGACAATTCCACAGGCCTCCTGTCCGCGATGCTGCAGCGCATGAAGGCCAAGCGCCGTCAGGACCGAAGCTTCTTCAGTGCCGAAAACGCCGAAAACCCCGCATTCAAGTCGGGGGGCATCGTCATCCGGATCCCGGGGAGACCATCGGTCCGGAGGGGTCTTCATCGGGCTTTCTCCACCAGATCGTCGATACCGCCACGTGCGCTTGGGTCATATCCCGGGACGTCGCCAGAGTCACGTTTCGGCTTCCCGGAACCGTCAAGAACGGCACGGGATAAGGCCGGCGTAAGTTGACTGGCCGCATCCATTCCCTGTGGAGCAAACTGCCTGAGCAGCAAACCGGCAGTTTCCGTCAGCGGATAAAGACTGGATTGCGCCAGCCAAGCTGGGCGCAGGCTGGCGGGTGTTGCCGCATTGAAGACAAGATTGCAGGCCCCCAGGAAGACAAATGCCCTCAACAGTCCAAACCCCAGGCCAACTGACCGATCAAGCGCCCCGAGGACAGGAACCTTGCGGATGGTGTGACTGATACCCGACGCGATAAGCCTGAGGCCGGCAAAAACGATTACAAAGCTTATGACAACGGCTGCAGCCGTACCGACCCAGTCGGGGTGGATGAAGCCCTGAGCCATGGGGCCGGTGAATCTCAGTCCATAGACAGCGGCTGCGGCTGCGACCATGAAGGAAACGGCAGAGACCATTTCACGCACGCCCCCCTGGTAAAATCCCAGTCCGCCTGAAATGACCAAAATGGCCAGTACGATGATGTCGAATAGCGGCATGTCGTCTAGGTCCAGTCGCCCCCGCCGATCCGTGCGATGGCATCGGCCAACCGCTTCACGCCCGACATTTTCAGGGGACCACCCTCGAGGTCTGATGGTCCCAGTGCTTGCTTAAAGCCCAGCTTGGCGGCTTCCTTGAGGCGGGAGTCCATGCGGCTTACGCCACGAATGTCACCTGACAGGCTGATTTCACCAAAGACCACGCAATCCTGTGGCAGGGCGATGTCGAGGGCGGAAGACGCAAGGGCTGCGGCTGCGGCGAGGTCTGCTGCTGGCTCATTGATCCGCAGCCCCCCCGCGACGTTCAGATAGACGTCGCGATTTCCCAGGACGACCCCGCAGCGCGATTCCAGAACAGCCAGCACCATGGCCAGCCGACCAGAGTCCCAGCCGACCACAGCCCGGCGCGGCGTGCCATAGGCCGAGGGGGCAACCAGGGCCTGAAACTCGACCAGTACCGGCCGACTGCCCTCGATTCCGGCAAAGACTGCCGCACCTGCCGCCCGCTCTCCAGACGTGTCAAGAAACAGGGCCGAAGGATTGCGGACCTCATTCAGGCCCGAATCCCCCATTTCGAACACGCCGATCTCATCGGTTGCACCGAAGCGATTCTTGACCCCTCTCAGCACGCGGAACGGATAACCGCGTTCACCTTCGAAGGCGAGGACAGCGTCGACCATGTGTTCAATGACCCGGGGACCCGCAATGGTGCCCTCCTTGGTGACATGGCCCACAAGAATGACGGCCACTCCTTGCTTCTTTGCCAGGCGCACAAGCTCGCCAGCGGCGGCGCGAACCTGGGTGACAGACCCGGGTGCGGCCTCATGGGCATCGCTCCACATGGTCTGAATGGAATCGATGACGACGAGATCGAAGCGGTCGCGCTTCAGACCGTCGAGGATTTCCCGCAGACTGGTTTCAGCGGCCAATCGGACCGGAGCATCGGCAAGTCCCATGCGTTGGGCCCGCCCGCGGATCTGCTCGACAGCTTCCTCACCTGAAATATAAGCGCAGGCTGCCCCGCGCCTCGAAGCCGAGCCGACGACCTGCAACAGCAGTGTGGATTTTCCGACACCGGGATCTCCGCCAACGAGGATGGCGGACCCCGGAACAACACCGCCGCCACAAACCCGGTCAAATTCGTCAATGCCCGTAGCGATACGGGGCGGGGCAGGGGTTTCTGACTCCAGGCCCTGGAAGACCAGTCCCCGTGTTTTCGCCGCCTTTGTCGGGGCGAGCGCCCCCGGCGGCCGGGACTGCACCTCTTCTACAAGTGAATTCCAGCTCCCGCATGCCGGACACTGGCCTGCCCACTTTGATTGGGCAGCACCACAGGACTGACAGACATAGGTGGCACCGTCGCGGGCCATGAAAACTCCTGAGTCGGGACAGGGCAGCCGTGCCCCCCTTCTGACACGGAATTGAGATATCCGGCCAAGCCGAATTTACGGCCCGCAGCCTAAATCTCGCCGAGGATAATCCGTTCGGCCCGGCTACCCAGGCGGACCAGACATTCATGCGCCACGGAATTGGCGGCCTTGGCCAGGAGGTCAATATGGGCGTTCGGCCCCATCAGCTCGATCCACTCTCCGGGCTGGGCATCAGCCGTCCCGATATCTACGGAGGTGAGATCCATTGTCACTGAGAGTATGGGGCGCAGAGCGCCCTTGAACCAGGCCATTCCACCGTTTCTGGCCTGGCGCAGTAACCCGTCCGCATAGCCTGCAGCGACAACGGCAAGACGGGTCGGTTTCTGGACAACGGTCTGACCCCCATAACCGATGGTCTGTCCTGCGGCGACTTCGAGAACATCGCAGATCGGGGCCTCAAAGGTCGCGACGGATTTCAGGCGCGGATCCGGGCGTTCTTCCGGCCCGCCTCCGAACAGACTGATCCCGGGCCGAACCATATCGAAGTGGTAGTCGGACCCCAGGAAAATGCCTGCCGAAGCCGCCAGGCTCGCTGGAATGAGCGGAAACATACGGCGTAAAGGACGAAACCGGTCCAGCTGATCGGTCGATCTGCCGTCGATGGGATCCGTCGCAGAACCCAGGTGGCTCATGATCAGGGTTGGATTCAGGCTTGCCAGAGCTTGGGGTGCCGCCGCCAGCGCAGCAAGCTCCTCTGGCCTCATGCCCTGCCTGTTCATGCCTGTATCGACTTGCAGGGCGACGGAAGGCGGCTCTGCCAGATCACCGGCCCAAGCGACAGCATGACGGATCTGGGCGACGCTGTTGAGGACCGGAGTCAGACGGGACCCCAGGATTTCCGGACCGGTTCCCGCCAGAAATCCATCCAGGATATATATTATGGCCGGACGGTCCGGGCCAAGGCCACGGCGGAGGGCATGACCCTCGGACATCCGTGCGACAAAGAACTGTCTGGCCCCTTCCTTCCAGAGCCGTCGCCCGATCAGGGCCGCGCCGAGACCGTATCCATCCGCCTTGATCACGGGCGCAACAAGGCTCTTCCCGGCCACCTCGCACAGATATGCGTAATTGGCCGCGAGGGCATCGAGATCGATGGTGAGGCGGGCTGCGGCAGAGGTCATCGCGCTCCCCTTAGCGTGCCGGGAGCTGATGGGCTAGCGGACGTCGTATCTCCGGGCATCCCTGGCGAGATTACCGAACTTGGTAATTTCCTCGTTGAAGGCGAGTTTCACATTCCCGATGGGGCCGTGTCGCTGTTTGCCGATGATGATGTCAGCCTGCCCTGCGACCTGGTCCATCTGTTCCTGCCAGGTCAGGTGCTCCTGGGTGCCCTCCCGCGGCTCCATCCGGCTCAGGTAATAGCTCTCCCTGTAGATGAACATGACCATATCGGCGTCCTGTTCGATCGAGCCGGATTCCCGCAGGTCGGAAAGTTGGGGCTTCTTGTCTTCGCGGTTTTCCACCTGACGGGACAGCTGGGAGAGCGCAATGACCGGCACGGCAAGTTCCTTGGCCAAGGCCTTGAGGCTCTGTGTGATCATGGAGACTTCCTGAACCCGATTGTCGGATTTTCCGTCTCCGCCCGTGACCAGCTGCAGATAGTCTACGAAGATGACATCCAGTCCATGCTGTCGCTTCAGGCGCCGGGCCCGGGCTGCGAGTTTGGCCATGGAAAGACCGCCTGTGGCGTCGATATAGAGCGGTGCTTCCTGGATCTCCAGGGCCGCGTCACGGATACGGCCGAACTCGACGGCATCGATCTCACCCTTCCGCAACCGATCGCCCGATACCCCTGAGACCTCGGCAAGCAGGCGCATGGCCAGCTGCTCTGCGGACATTTCAAGGGAAAAAAAGGCAACGACACCGCCGGACACCCGCTTCTTGGTACCGTCAGGCTGTGGTTCCCAGGCATAGTGCTTGGCGATATCGAAGGCGACATTGCAGGCCAGGGATGTCTTGCCCATGGAGGGGCGTGCCGCAAGGATCACGAGGTCAGAGGGGTGCAGGCCGCCTATTTTCTGGTCCAGGTCCATGAGTCCTGTGGAAATTCCGGCCAGTCCTCCGTCTCGGCTGTGCGCTTCCGCCGCCATGGCAACTGCCCCATGCAGGGCGTCGGAAAAAGGGATGAAGCCCTGATTGGTGGAGCCTGTCTCCGCCAGGGCGTAAAGCTGGGCTTCAGCCGATTCAATCTGATCCCGGGCTGACTTGTCCGGATCAGGGGCAGCGGCAGAGACACTGATGTCGCCGCCGATCCGGATCAGGTCCCGACGTATGGCCAACTCATAAATGGCGCGAGCATAGTCAGACGCGTTGGCCGC
>CAIYSH010000260.1 GCA_903928755.1 uncultured Alphaproteobacteria bacterium
CATTGGCGCGGGCACCAATGAAATCCGCCGTTATCTGATCGGGCGAGAGCTGATCGGGGCCTGAGCTCCCATGAGATCCAGGCCCGTGGGACACGACAGGACGGGATGCTTTCACGGGCCCTGACATGGCAGGGGGTAGCAACAGACATGTGAAAGGCCGCCCCGTTGCCGGAGCGGCCTTTCCATTGTCGGACCGCTCAGCGGCCGCGCAACCTAGAAGAGCCGACGCTCATGCCTCGCCAGTGGAGGCCCAGGTCACGGTTTCCGCTTGCGGATGAAGACAATGAGACACTGGGTCACCTCCTTTCAGTTGTTTGAACAAGACAACGATATGGGCATGGATTCGCATGTCTGCAAACAGGCGATCGCAGGTCAGGCTTCGAGGTGCTGACTGGGCCGACGGCGCAGGTCGGTTACAGGCAGGGACAGTCTGCCAAGCGCTTCCTGCATGGTCCGGTAGCCCGCGCTGACAGCGGGTTCATAGGCCGTCCAGTCGCGGATTTCGACGCCTGCCACGTCCGGGGTGATCAACAGGTCGGTAGCGTCCCGCGAGGCGGTGAGGTCGCGGCCGGATGATACTGTGGCCGCCCGCATCAGGAGGGAGACAATGGGAGGGCCCTTGCGCCACTGACCCGACAGGATCCAGCGCCAGATCGAGGCCGGGCGCGCGACGTCGTCTGCGGTTATGGATCTGCCCCGGCTGACGTCGACCCCGACAATCGGCCCCAGCTGGAGGGCGCGCATGATGTCGGCGGGATAGTTCTTGAGGACGGCACCATCGACCAGGACATTATTACCAAGGGTCGCGGGCGGCAGGATTCCGGGCAGGGAAATGGTCGCCCTAAGGGCGTCCCGCAGCAGGCCCCTGCGGTGCACATGATAGGTCCCGGTTGTCAGGTTGGAAGACACACAGAAAAATGGCAGCCAGAGATCTGCGATCTGGACCTCGCCAAAGTGCTCCTGCAACCGGACATGAACTTTCTCACCCATGGTCATGGCGAGGAAGGGAAAGGCAATGTCGTCCAGCGGGCTGGTGTCGACAAAGGCCGCCTTGATCCGCTCATCCATTTCATCGCTATCCCAGCCCAGGGCGACGCCGGCAGCGATGATCCCGCCCATGGAGGTTCCGCAGACGAAGTCGATGGGGGTGCCATGTTCCCGAAGGGCGCGCACAGCCCCGACATGGGCATAGGCCCGGGCACCCCCGCCAGACAGCACCAATCCGACGGATTGTCCTGTCAGGATGCGGGCGATCCGGCTGAAGTCCGGATCAATCTCGGGCCGGAGGTGGAAGAGACGCGCCGGTGAAGTGGCATCCATCCAGGCTTCTGAGCCCTTGGGCCATCTTGTCCCGGCTTTCTGGACCAGGATGAGATCCACAAGGTTTTGCGACTGCAGGGGATCAATCTCCCTCATCAGTCCGTCAGATGGTGGCGAGGCATGGCCGCGGCCGATCCGGAACAGCCGGTCAACCTGCCGCCCCACCACCTGTCTCCAGTGCAAATCGTCGGCTTCAGCGGCATAGAGCACGAAGTCGTAATCGTGTTCCACATTCGAAAACCACTCTGTCGGCGCATGTTGGGCTTCAGCCCCTATGACCGTGACCTTGTATCCAAGCCTGCCAACTTCCCGGGCGATGCGATCGACCAGGGGGCGGACTTCGACCGGTTCGCCGATGGTCATGAAGCCATAGACCGAGGGCACATTTGCCGTGGATTTCTTCATGGCCTGCCGGCTTCGCAGGATCATGAGTTTTGCCAGTTCCGTCATGACGGCCGGACTGGCTTCACAAGCCTGGAAGAACAGCTCACGCGGGAGACTGAAAATCTCTGAATCCCGCAGGGCAATGACGCTGCCCGTGTGGGGAATGCCGGCGATCAGACTCATTTCCCCCGCTGTTTCTCCTGGACGGATGACGCCCAGAAATTGTGGATCCATGCCATCCTCGCGCCGGAAAGCCGCAAGCCGTCCGGCCTTGAGGAGGTAGAGATGGTCTGACGGATCTCCGGCTTCGAAGAGGGTTGCGCCCCCCGGAAGTGAAAACCAGCTCGCGTCCCCCAATGCCCGTTCATCCTCGAACAGGCGGGCGAGCGCGGAATGCATCGGAATGTCTGGCAGGCTGACCACGGATCGGGATGCTAGCTTGCGTCGCCCTGTGGCGCTATGCCTTGCGCATGCCAGTCCTTAAATCAGCCATTGACGCTGCGAGCCCGACCTTCAAGGCCAATGAAGCCCTGAACCGCAGCCTTGCCGAAACCCTGCGCCAGCGATCTGCCCAGGTCGCCCTGGGCGGACCAGAGGAGAGCCGCAAACGTCATGTGGCCCGCAGAAAGCTTCTGCCCCGTGAGCGTGTCATGCGGCTGCTCGATGCTGGCTCACCATTCCTTGAAACCGCAGCCCTGGCAGCCTTCGGGCTCTATGAAGACGAAGCACCCGGGTCCGGACTCATCACGGGGATAGGTCGGGTCAGTGGCCGGGAAGTCATGATCGTTGCCAATGATGCGACGGTAAAGGGCGGTGCCTATTTTCCCATGACCGTGAAAAAGCACCTGCGGGCCCAGGAGATGGCCCTGCAGAACCGGCTCCCCTGCATCTATCTGGTGGATTCGGGTGGGGCCAACCTTCCGCACCAGGCCGAAGTCTTTCCGGACCGCGACCATTTCGGACGGATCTTCTTCAACCAGGCACAGATGAGCGCTCAGGGCATAGCCCAGATTGCCTGTGTCATGGGCTCCTGCACCGCTGGCGGTGCCTATGTCCCGGCCATGAGCGATGAGTCCGTGATTGTCAGGGGTGCTGGTGAAGACAGCCAGGGCACCATTTTTCTCGGTGGCCCGCCCCTGGTGAAGGCCGCGACGGGAGAGGTGATCTCTGCAACCGAACTGGGCGGTGCAGACACCCATGGTCGCAGGTCCGGGGTGGTGGATCATGTGGCTGCCGATGATGATCATGCCCTGCAGATCGTGCGTGACATTGTCGCCAATCTGAACACGCGCAAGCCCGATAGCGTCGTGCTCGCAGAACCGCGACCGCCGCTCTACGATCCTGAGGAACTCTATGGTGTTGTGCCGTCGGATGTCCGGGCACCCTATGATGTTCGCGAAGTGATCGCCCGGATTGTCGATGGCTCGGAATTCGATGAATTCAAGGCCCTCTACGGGACGACCCTGGTCACCGGATTTGCCAGGATCTGGGGGCAGCCTGTGGCGATCCTGGCCAATAATGGCGTGCTGTTTTCCGAGAGCGCCCTCAAGGGGGCTCACTTCATCGAACTGGCCTGCAAGCGGGGCATACCCCTGGTCTTCCTGCAGAATATTTCCGGCTTCATGGTCGGTGGCAAATATGAGGCTGGAGGCATTGCCAAGGATGGTGCCAAGCTGGTGACGGCGGTCGCCTGTGCTGAGGTCCCCAAGTTCACGGTGCTGATCGGTGGATCCTTTGGCGCGGGCAATTACGGCATGTGCGGTCGGGCCTATTCGCCGCGCTTTCTTTGGAGCTGGCCCAACAGCCGCATCAGTGTCATGGGCGGGGAGCAGGCGGCCAGCGTTCTGGCCACCATCCGGCGCGATGGGCTTGAAGCCCGGGGTGGGGAATGGTCAACCGCCGAGGAGGATGCCTTCAAGGCACCGATCCGCGAGCGTTATGAGACGGAAGGTGATCCCTATTTTGCCACGGCCCGGCTTTGGGATGACGGGATTATTGACCCTGCCCAGACGCGCGATGTTCTTGGCCTGTCCATTTCGGCGGCCCTGAATGCGCCGGTTGGAGAAACCCGGTTCGGCATCTTCAGAATGTAACCCCTCATTCCGCAGATTTGCGGCAGGGCAATGCCGCGGACCTGCTGTGTGATATCCTGATCATCTGGACTTGATTTCCGAGGAACTCCCAATGACCAATCCAATCGCCGATCCCCTGGTGGAAGGGGCAGACAGCAACGACATGTCAGGTCTGGTCCGTATCGAGTCCACCCGCGCAGGTGCTGTGACGGTGACGATGTGCCGGGC
>CAIYSH010000261.1 GCA_903928755.1 uncultured Alphaproteobacteria bacterium
AGGACCTGCCGCGCCATGGCCTTGTTCTCGGTCTTCGACAAACCCGGGATATCCCTGGCCCAGATCAACGACTTCAACCGCAGCCAGTTCGCCTGCCGCGGCGTTCTGACCCCTGACGGCCAGCCCAGCGTCATGTACGCCGCCCTGGTGGACGCCCGCCTCAACCAGGACCAGACCAGGGCCCACCTGGGGGTCTGGCAGGGCTGCCTGAAGGGCTTCGGGGAATTCGTGGCCGATCCGGTGGAGTTCCTGTCGAAGCCGCATGGGTAGAATTTGGGTCGTAGACACCTTACTTCAACCGGGTATTGGGCGATCTTCCCGTCCCCGACCAGCCTGCCCCCTGGAGTGCCCCCATGATCGAAGTCCGCAGCTTTGACAGCCTGGGCGCCGCCGACCACGGCTGGCTGGACGCCCGCCACCACTTTTCCTTCGCTGACTATTACGATCCCAAGCGTATGGGCTGGGGCCCGATCCGGGTGTGGAATGATGACCGCATCGCGCCCAATACCGGCTTTCCGCCCCATCCCCACGCCAATATGGAAATCGTCACCTATGTCCGCGAAGGGGCCATCACCCACCAGGACAGCCTGGGCAATCGCGGCCGCACCGAGGCCGGCGACGTCCAGGTGATGAGCGCCGGGTCCGGCATCCGCCACGCCGAGTACAATCTGGAGGCCGGGCCCACCACCCTGTTCCAGATCTGGATCCAGCCCAACCAGGCTGGCGGCCAGCCTTCCTGGGGGGCCAGGCCCTTTCCCAAGGGCGAGCGGGCCGGTCAGTTCGTGACCCTGGCCTCGGGCATTGCCGGAGACGAAGACGCCCTGCCCATCCGCACCAATGGCCGGGTTGTCGCCGCCACCCTCAAGGCAGGCGAGACCGCCACCTACCCCCTGGGCGCCGAGCGGTTCGGCTATCTGGTTCCGGCTACCGGCTCGGTAGAGGTCAATGGCGTCACCCTGCAGACCCGGGATGGCGCGGCCATTCGCGATGAAGCGACCCTGACCGTCACCGCCCTGGAAGACGCCGAACTGGTTCTGGTCGACGCTGCCTAGTGGGAATGCCCCTCCACCGGTCATACCGGCGAAGGCCGGTAACCAGTTCATAGGCCACGAAGTCGCCGGAAGGGCTGCACCTATGGCCCGGACCCGACGCGCAGCCCTACGACCTGGACCCCGGCCTCCGCCGGGGTGACCGGTGTTTGTGTGAGCACCCTGCCCCCACCCCCGGTCATACCGGCGGAGGCCGGTATCCAGGTCATGGGTCACAGCGTCACCGGAAAGGCCCCAACCCGGACGGGCTGAGTTGACTCGCGACATATCCAGCGCATCCTGACGCCAAGAAAAGGTGGGGGAAGTCAGAATGGCAACGGGCGCAGCGGGGGACCGCCACATCTCGATCGACGCCGTGCGCGGCATGGCCATTCTGGGCATTCAGCTCATGAACATTGTCGGCATGGGCCTGCCGACCTTTGCCTATCTCAACCCGGCCTATGCTGGCGGACATGAGGGCGCGGACCTTTGGACCTGGGCCATCAACAATGTCCTGACTGACGGCAAGATGCGCGCCCTCTTCACCATGCTGTTCGGGGCGAGCACCGTCCTGATTGCGAGCCGGGCCGAAGCCGGCGCTGGCCTTGGCCCGGCCCAGACCCATTACCGGCGGCTGTTCTGGATGTTCGTCATCGGCATGGTCCACGCCTATTTCCTTTGGTTCGGCGACATTCTGGTGACCTACGCCCTGGCAGGGATCTTCATCTTCCCCTTCCGCAAACTGAAGCCCCGGGTGCAGATCGCGATCGGTGTCGCCGTCCTGACAGCCCTGCTCGGCTATCACCTGTTCGAGACCGCAACCCTGGAGGCCATGAAGGTCGCCGCTTCTGCGCCAGGAGCAAACCCCGCCGCCCTGAGCGCCTGGCAGGACGCGTCCTTCCTGATCAACCCCCCGGCCGCCATGGGGCAGCTGGAGATCGAACAGTTCAGGGGCAACTTCTTCCAGGCCCTTGAAGCCCGGACCCGGGTGGTCACCCTGCTGCAGACCGCCATCATGCCCACCGATGAAATCCCCGAAGCCATCGGCCAGATGTTCATTGGCATGGGCCTGTTCCAGACCGGCTTCTTCACCCTGGGCTGGTCAAACCGCGCCTATGGAACCGTGATCGCCATTGGCTATGGCCTGGCGGTTCCGGTGACGGCGATCCTGGCCTGGCTGATCTGGAAGAGCGGGTTTGAGCCCATGACCCTGCACGCCCTGGAGGTCTGGCAGGCCCCGACCCGGCCGATCATCGGCCTGGCCCATGCCAGCGTCCTGCTGATGATCGTGCGGGCCAGTGCCATTCCGGCCGTGACGGAACGGCTCGCCGCAGCCGGACGTATGGCCTTCAGCAATTATCTGATGACCTCGATCATCACCAATCTGACCTTCTGCGGTTATGGCCTGGGCCTTTATGGCCAGCTGTCGCGGTTCCAGCAGCTGGGCGTGGTCTTTGCCGTCTGGGCCTTCATCCTGATCTGGAGCAAGCCCTGGCTGGCCAGGTTCCAGTACGGGCCCTTTGAGTGGCTCTGGCGCTCCCTGGTACAGTGGAAGCGGCAACCCTTCCTGAAGGCGGCCTAAGCCCGCGCGAACTGCCGAAGGGCTGGTCGCCAGTAATCAAGGTCGGGAACCACGCGGCCCGGCGTCTTGGCGGCCTCATCGGCCCGACGCAGGTCCAGACCTGCCTGGCCATGGGGTTCAGCATCGTAGGCAGCGACTTCTGCCACCGACATGTCCCCACCCTGCAGGGCCAGGGTGCGTATGCTGTCCGGCGACAGGCGGGCCCGGTAGGTCGGATCTGTGGTGACCAGATAGCGCTTCGCCGGAATGTGCAGGGCGACAAGATCAGCAATCCGCTCGCCCATCAGATCGCGCACGAGGGTCGCCCCAGCCACACCATGATCGCGGATATGGGAGACGGTATGCCCCAGGTCGTGGAGCAGTCCGGCCACCTGAAGCTCGACATCATCAGGGGCCGCAAGTTGCAGCTCTGCGGCGCACTGAAGACCATGATCCAGCTCGGTCAGGCCCTCGGCCTCTGAAGACGGTGTCCGCCCCATGAGTTCCAGAAATGCCTCAAGGGCGGCGACATCGGCGAAGGGTTCAGGCTGTGACACTTGCGGTCTCCCCCCAGTTTGCGGGCATGGCTGGCCAGCGCCCGACTCCGCCGCCCTGGACGAGCATGCCGGTCAGGGTGCGGTTCATGGTCTGGGCGCGCCAGGTCAGCAGGGCCTGGGCGTTTTCAAGAATGACTGCAGGATCGGTAACGAGGGTGCGCCAGCTGGGATCGGCGGCGAGATCAAAGCAAAGCGAAGCCCCATCTCCGAAGTGGACATAGGCAAAGCCCTCCCCCCGCTGAACCACCAGGTTCCGGGTCTCCAGCCGCCTGTCCCAGGGCCAGGGATCGGGGCTGGCCGGGATCTGGGCCTGTCGCCAGTCATATTCCCAACGGGCCGCGTCCCGCCACCATGGAGGTGTCTCATTGCGCAGGAAGTGGGTCAGGGGCGCGCCGTCGCACTGGGCCGGAACCGGCAACCCGACCGCCTTGCAGAGGGTCGGGAAGATATCGACATTCTCGGTGAAGGCCTCGACGGTCAGGCCCCTCTCCGCTCTTGGGTCACGAACGATACAGAGGATGTGATAGCTCTGCTCGAACCAGGCGGCCTTCTGGATCAGGCCGTGATCGCCCAGCTGCTCGCCATGATCTGCCGTGACGATGATCAGGGTGTCGTCCCACTGGCCAGCCTCTTCCAGCGCCGCCCAGATCCGGCCGAGCTGATGATCGGCCTCACTGACCATGCCGAAATACTGCCGCTGCACATGATCCATGTCGGCCGGGGCGGCATAGCCTGTCACCCCCAGCAGACGCTCATGCAGCTTATGCAGGCCAGGGACAGGCGCGATGGGCGTCGACAGCTCAGCGTCGTCATACATGGTCGAAAACGTCCCGGCCGCAGCATAGGGCGGGTGGGGCCGGGTCTGGCTGATGTGGGCGAACCAGGGCGTCTTCTGTTGCCCCATCCATCCCAGAAACCGCTCGGTTAGGAAGGCCGACATGCTGTGCTCAGCCGGGCGCAGGGGCTCGGATTCCAGCATGACATCCCAGTTGGGGACCACATCGTGGCCAAGATCAGCGAGCCAGTCATACCAGCACTGGGCATCATCCGGCTTGAGTTCAAGGCCGACTGAAAACCCCGGCAGCACGCCTTCATAGGACAGCAGTCGCGGGTCATCCGGCCCGTCTGTTTCCCGGGGATCGACGCTCTGGTCAGTATAGCCGAACAGGGTCGGGTCATAGCCAGCCCTTCGGGCAGCAAGCGCCAGATTGTCGAAACCGGCATCGAGGGGCGTACCATTGGCCACCACCCGGTGGTTCATCTGGTACATGCCGGTATAGAGGCTGGCCCGTCCCGGACTGCAGGGCGCTGCCTGACTGTAGTGTCGCGCAAAGCGCACGCCCTCTGCCGCGAGCCGGTCAAGGTTGGGCGTCCTGACCACCGGATGACCGGCGCAGGACAGGCAGTCCCCGCGGAACTGATCCAGGGTGATGAGCAGTATGTTCAAGCGCGGCCCCCGAAAGAATGCATGTCTCTAGCCGAGGTCAATGACAGGTTCGCGTCAAGCCTCTGCGGCAGCGATAAGTTGCTCTGGTGTCAGGGCGTAGACCGAGGCGCAGTACTCGCAGGTCACCCGGATCATGCCGTCGTCCTCGAGCATGTCCGCCTGTTCCTCCGGCGCAAATGAGGCCAGGACCCCGATAATCCTTTCTTCCGAACACCGACAGACCGCTTTCAGAACCCTGGGCTCGAAGACCCTCACGCCGTCTTCGTGGAACAGTCGGAACAGCAGACCTTCCGAGGTCAGGGTCGGGTCGATCAGCTCATCCTCGCCGATGGTTTCAAAAAAGGCCTGGGTGCGGGTCCAGGCTTCGGCAGTGGAGCCACGGGCGTCATCCTCGGCGATATTCTGGATCAGCATGCCCCCGGCCCGCCAGTGGGAACCCTCGGCATTGACCACCTGCCCCACCGCCAGGCGCACCCGGGTCGGGGTCTGTTCGGACTGGGCGAAATACTGTTCGGCACAAAGGGCCAGGGTCTCGCCCTCAATGGCGGTAACCCCCTGATAGCGGTCCATGTCAGGGCCCTGGTCCACGGTCATGATGAAGACCCCCTGCCCCAGCAGGGCCCTGGCACCGGGACGTATGAAGCCCTTGCTGGCCTCGGCCACAGCCTCCGCATCATAGCGGCAATATCCACGGATATGGCCGGAAGTGTCATAGTCGCAGACCACATAGCGCACCGGTCCGTCACCCTGGGCCTGGACGATCATCCGGCCGTCGAACTTCAGGTTGGATCCCACCAGGGCCGCCAGGGCGCAGGTCTCGCCCAGCAGGTTGGCGACGGGTTCCGGATAGTCATGAGCGGCCAGTATGGTGTCGATGGCCTGTCCCAGACGCACGATGCGGCCGCGTACAGGCTCACCCTCGATCTGGAAGGGCGAAACGTGATCGTCGGTGACGCTGGCGAAAAGTGCAGACATTGGCGGACCCATGGATTTGCGGGCGAAGCGGGCTCATATAGGCGTGCAAAGCCGCAATTGCGAGCCGCCCGGTGCCGGAGCCCCCCATGACACTCAGCGATGACCAGCGACTCCATGGCCACCTGATCGGTCGCCAGGGCTCGAGACTGGACCTCAACACCCCGGTCCTGGTGATCGAGTTGACCGCGCTGGAGGCCAATATCTCGACCATGGCAGCCACGGTGCAGGCCCATGGCACAGCCCTTCGTCCCCATGCCAAGACCCACAAGAGTGTTGACATCGCCCGCCGGCAGATCGCGGCGGGGGCCGTGGGGATCTGCTGTGCCAAACTCGGTGAGGCCGAGGCCCTGGCAGACGGCGGGATCCACGGCCTGCACATCACCTCGCCTGTGGTGACACCCCAGGCCATCGCCAGGCTCATGGCCCTGCAGGAAACCTGCCCGGACGTCTCGGTCGTTGTCGACAACCTGCAGAACGTTGCTGATCTGGATCAAGCTGCAAGACCGGGCCTGACCGTGCTTGTGGACATAGATCCCGGGTTCCATCGCACGGGCGTCTCCAGCCCTGAAGCGGCGGTGGCCGCAGCCAGGGCGATATCGGCGGCGCGAAACCTGACCTATGGAGGGGTGCAGTTCTACTGCGGGCGTGAGCAGCACATTGTCGACTATGCCGAGCGCCACGCGGCCATGGTGACCCGGACGGCCTATCTGAAGACGGTCCTGAGCGCCCTGGCTGAAGCCGGGCTTCCACCCGACATCATTACTGGTTCAGGCACGGGAACCCACAGGATCGATCTGGATCTTGGCGTCTTTACCGAACTCCAGGCCGGCTCCTACGTCTTCATGGACGACCAGTATCGAGACTGCGACCTCACAGGTGCAGGGCCGGACGATCCCCCCTTCCAGCCTGCCCTTTTTGTGGATGCCAGCGTGGTGAGCGCCAATGCCAGCGGCCTGGTGACCGTGGATGCCGGCCTCAAGGCCTTTGCAACCGAGGGCCATCCGCCGCGTCCTGTCAGCCTTGAGGCGCGGTATGCCTTCATGGGCGATGAGCATGGGGCCCTGGTGGCTGACGGCATAGAGACCGCACTGAAAGTCGGAAACAGGATCAGCCTCAGCACCCCCCACTGTGATCCGACGGTCGACCGATATGACAGCTATCATGTGGTCGACGGCGACAGCCTGAAAGACATATGGCCGGTGAGTGCCAGAGGTCGCTCACGCTGACCCCCCTTCCCTCAATGACACAGCGCAAAGCCCGTGACCGCCCTGCGACATTTGCGTTCATGGAGTGTTTGTCAGCCCGGTGATATCCTGCGAGCGTGACCAATCCGCTGAGCCCCCATGACCGCCGCGCTGACCCACGGGAGACCGTAAACCAGCGTGCTCGGGTCTTTTATGGACCGACCCGGGCCATGTGGGCCGATGCCCAGATTGTCGACCTGTCGAAATCAGGAGCCAAGCTGATGGTGCCTGAGATCTATCCCCTTTCGCCCCGGTTTCTCGTTCTGCAGATCCGTGGCGGGATCGTCTATGACATGCGGCTGCGCTGGCGCCGGGGTGATCTGGCAGGACTGGCCATTGAATCCCGTCGTGAAATCGAAGGCTCTGTTGATCAGGATCTGATCGATCTGGAACCCACCTGGAGAGCCCTTGCGGCCATGGCCTGAGGCCGTCCGGTATTCCGGCCTTATCTCGGGAGATCCCTAAAACGGACGCTGCAGGCTCAGCGGCGGGGAAGTCTGGATCGTTCCAGAATTTCCACCTGCAGCCCCCCACTTGCCCTTTTGACCCTGGCGCGGACGCCATAGGCCGCCTCGATCACATCAGGCGTCAAGGCCTCGTCGGGCGAGCCGTCAGC